>CADCOW010000209.1 GCA_902803205.1 uncultured Eubacteriales bacterium
ACATTAGAATTTTTGAGAGCGGTTTTAACTCTATCTCCCGCTTCTTTAACTGAACTTGCAAGATTTCCTACCATCAAAAAATTCGGTAGGCCATTACTACTATCTGCTTCAACATAAGTGAGTACTCCATTAATACCCCTTAATGTTTCGCACAATACTTTAGAATACATAGGCAATTTATAGTAAATTACTATGCTACTTTTAATATATTGTAGCATAAAATTTAAAAAAATGCTATAATATTTATATACATATTATTTAGATAAAGTCAAGTTCTTGTAGGTAAAAATATTAAAAAAATACCCAATATTACTATTAGGTATTATTAAAATATTATGTTATGTATCCTTTAATATCTTTTATCTTTGTTATGTTACTAATTTGCTTGATTTGTATAATTCACATCTTCTTATGTTTTGATATTGGTTAGTATTAAATTATAAGCTCTATATCTATTTTCTTAAATTAAGTTTCCATTGTCATCATAGGTATATTCATAGACATATAAGCCACTTGCTGTGACTTCTCTACTTCTAACTAATTTATTATGTCGGTCATATTCATAAATTGTTGATTCAAGTGTTAGTCCATCATCTTTTATCTCAACCAATATTCGGTTGCCATTTTGATCATACTCGTAATGGTAAGTAGTGACATTAGGCTTTGATAAACCTTTCATACCAAGTCTTTCTACTCTTGCATCAGTTAATTTATTTTCATCATCATAAGTGAAGGTTTGTTTTGTAACTCTTATTGTTCGGTCACTTTCTTCTATTGGTTCAATATCAAGAGTATTTACCTTTTTCCTATAAGGCTCTCGTTTTATTATAGTTATATCTTTTTACATTGCCATTTGGGTCAGTTTCACTTATTAGCCTATTATCTCTATCATATGTATAATTTGTTTCTTTCCCTTTTGGGTTTATAAGTTTTATTCTGTTATAATTGTTGTCATATTCATACTTTGTTAAAGCACCATTAGGTTGTCTAAGTTCAAGTATATTTCCAACTTTATCATAAACATATGAAGTTTTATTATTATTAGCATCTGTCCACTCTATAAGATTATCAGTTAAGTCATAAGTATATTTATCTATAGACTCTCTTCTATCAATCTTTTTAGTGATATTTCCTCTATAGTCATATGTGTATAATTCAATATTACTATTTGCATCTATAATTTGGGTTTGATTATGTATGTTTAACACTATCTCTTTTATTGCAATAATATACCCCGTCCCTTTTATTTTATATAAGTAATAAAAAAGAGGCTCTTCGAGCCACTTTCCTACAATTTAGCTTTATTCCTTACTTTTTTGTCTGCCATTCTATTTATGCATCAACTTCTTCTCATTGACTTTTTTATTCTATAAGTAAAATTCATATATGTAGTCCAAAAACAAATTTTACTACAACTTTCATTTAAACTATCTTCTAACTACTTTTACATTATATTTCTTAAAATCACTCGTGGATATATTATAGACAGTATGTAACTTTTCTTCTTTTTTCTTCATTATTCTTTTATCTATACGAGCTTTTAAATCATCTTTTACCTCTCTTATATTCAACTTTGTCAAATCCACTGTTTCATCAATACTTATATGATATTGTTTAGTACAATCAACAAACGAAGGTGTTGTAAAACCATATTCTGCATATTCATCAGCACCTATAATTTCATAGTTGTCCTTTGTATTTTCATCATATACCCTTTTTTCTTTGCCCAAAATAGAAGATATAGTATATACATCTATATAATCATTGTGCCATTCATATAAATAATGCTGATGAGCCTCTATACTATGTGTTACATCATTAGGATATAACATTCTTAATATTATAATTTTCATTATGAAAATACTAACTCACCATCAATATTTTCAATATACTTGGGTTCATCACTTTTTGGCATAACAGCCAACTGATTGATATAATCATCAATGTCTATGTTGTTTTTATTATAAAAATAAACTGACCCATTTATCACTTCTTTTTTTATATTACTAAAATCAAAGTTTTTGTACACGTTATATAAATTATTAAAATACTCGCAAGTCGTATCATCTATATTCTCAAATATTATTGGTGGATTATTTGGTATCAATTCTTTTACAGCATTCCAAATATTATGACTATGACTATCATCAATCAATTCTTTACTATCTTTATTTCCATACACAAAATTTACTATATTTAAAAATTGCTTTTGTTCATCACTAATACCTTTTATTTCATCATTATTTGGTATTTTATCTAATCCATTATATCTATAATCTTTATAAATTGAATATACTACTGGTCCTAGTCTAAATGCCACAAACTCATCTTTTAACAACAATTCTTTTTTTACACAAAAAAACATTAAGTTCGCAAAATACAATAATTTATTAAGTTTTACATTCTCATCTAAATACCCATTTGCTAATTGCCTATTATTATAGATAAACCACTTTGCAACTTCATGAGCACTTAATTCTTTATTCATACTTGCCTCCTTTATTTTTGATACCTCAACCACGATATTCTAAACTATCAACTATAACACCTAATTTACTATAACTATTTCTAGTAATATAAGTATATCACAATAATTATTAAAAATCCATTAAATATATATCTATATGAGCAATAAAAAAGATTGATAAAATTTGTTATAAATGTTTACACAATCTCCTCATTATAATTAATATGAAACCCACATCACAGGTCTAACCCCCAACTCTTCGTTAACATACATTCCATAAGTATTGAGAACATTCTCATAATCAACAGTCAATGCATTTTTATTTCTATATCCAGGAGTTCTAAGCCAATAGTAAGTATTACTCAATTCATCATTCATGCTAGAATTAGAGTAAACATTATCCTTACTAGTCATAGAATAAATAGTAGGCTTTGTACCTGCATTTTTTCCTAATTGATATCCATATGTTTCATTACTTTTACATCCGAAATATTTTATCACTTCTTCTTCACTCAATATATATATTTTATCTTCAGTACTTTTTCCACCTTTTGAATGATATTGAGTATTATCTTTATTCACCACTGACGCACTCAAAATTCTACTTTGTTCTTCATTATTGAATGCTTCTGTATAAAATCTGTCATTAAGCCACATTCTCAATGTGCACTCTTCCCATGTTACATCACTAGAAGACTGATAATATTGTTTATTAACAAGTGAATATTTGGATAATAGTAATGCTTTATTGCCTTCTTTTTCTAACACAATCCATTCTATTGGCTTTAATATTTCAGAATTATCTTGTCGATATGAGCCAAATTTAACAGTATCCATATCTTCAATAGTATTATCTATACTATATGCAGATATAACATTGGCATTTCTTATCATATTTGATAAATCATTTTCGCCATAAATGGTTTCATTTTGATAATTATCTGCATTAAAACCTGTTGCAAAATTAATGCTACACATTATTAAGCAAATAATTATAGTTGTTAAAGATAAAACTTTTTTCATTTTAATTACCTTGTATAATATAGTTATTAAATTTATTTACATAGATTAATAACTTATTACACTTTCTCCTTTCTTTTTATTCTTTTTTCTTTATAATCATAATCCTGAAAAACTACTTCTTCAAGTTTGTTTATAATTGTATCAACCCAATTGTTTCAACTTTATCCCCAATATCTTCATATGCTTTTATGTATTGAGATGAATAAATCATTTTTTCAACTGTATATATGCCATTTAATCCTTTCTTTGTTTCTTTATTATTCCAAAGAAATTTATAGAATAATATAGAACTCGCAACTACAGCTATAGCTAAAATAACAACGATTAAAGACTTCTTTTACATTATGATACTTATCAGTGACTATTGAATGTCACTTTTATTGCTAAAATATCTCCGTCCCATTCATTCCCCTCAAAAACACTATATATATACTTTTACTATTTAAATACATACGTATCTAAAATTAATTGTACATTCGCATCAAGTTCTGCTTTCTTGCTGAAATCAATACATCGTTCAGACACAATGGTAAATTTATAGTTCGTGATAATTTCATGTAATGCCTCAAAAAGACCATTTTCAGATATAGTTGTTATTGTAATAAGAATATCTCCATTTTTAGTATTACCTATATTTGTATCATATTTATCTATTACAATGTTAAACATTCGATTCTTATATATCATACCTTTGACTAATGATTCTGCATACTTTTCAATATCTTCCATTGAGGTACCATATGCAGTAGTTCCACTAATTATGGTAATATTATTTTCCGGCTCGTCTTTATTAACTTCGTCTTCTGTGCAATAAATTCTAGTGTTTGCCGTAGGAGCATACTCAGGCACTCTAACTTGATACAAAGTATCAGAAATGCAGTATGTTCCAAACTCACAATTTTCTATTATCACATTCGCATAACAAAATACTGAGCAAAAAAATGTCATAACATAAACTAACGCAACAAATATAATTCTTTTCATAATATTCTGCATAATATATCTTTAGCATTTCATAAAAATAACCTATTATGCTTTCTCCTTTCTTTTTGTAATTGTAATCAAAAATACATTAATGTTTATTAAATCTTAGCTCACACTGTTTATAATTTTAATTCATCGGGGAATGCTTCTCTTCTCATAATACCCCACATTTTATCAATGTAACTAAGGGTATAAAAATTTTCATAATAATGATAATAAAATGCACCTTTTGGTGTCATCTTATATATGTTGTTGTCTTCAACAATGAATCCAAGCATTTTTGCAATTCTAATCTCTAAACCAAATTCTTGTTCAAGTGTCACACCAAAAAAATCATAAAAATCAGTCGGATTAATTTGAGTACTATAAGCTGTCCAAAAAAGATAATAAACCATACGTTGACGACGTGTAAAATTTATTGTTAGAGAAGTTGGAAGATTATCTTTATCAATCCTTTTGCAATACTCATTTATTGAAAAAGTGTTAATCTTGAATTGTTCTTTTAATAATGTAGTTGCAGAACAACCAAATCCAAGAAAGTTTTCTCTAGTCATTGATGAGTATTTAATTGCATCACTTTTCGCAAACGTCCATATAGAAGTTCTCACAAATCCTTTCTTGTAAAAATAATCCGTGATATTATACAACAATTTCTTCTTATCAAAATTATCCATTGCGTGAACATTGCTCGCAGTAAATGAAAAATCAATGAAAGGATATATTGCTATATGATTTGCACCTATATCTAATGCCTTTTCAACATCATTTTTCAAATCTTCAAAAGTTTGTGTAGGTAGCGCAAAAATAAGGTCAATTGATACTGTTTCAAATGAATAGTTTGTCAACACAGATTTTATCTGATTACTATCAAATTCTTTACGTTTAAGAATATCTTGAAATTTTGAGTTAAATGATTGAATTCCAACACTAATTTTTGTGAATTTTAAATTATATAAAGTTTGCATAGTACTATCAGTAATATCATCTGGATGTATCTCGATTCCCATACCATCAGTTATTATAAAATGACTATAGATTGCATCTAATATTTCATCAGTTCTTTCTATTGACATTGCTGGGGAACCACCACCAAAATATAAACTAGTGATTTTTTTCCTCCCAGATGTCGAATTGCCAACAAGGTGTATCTCTTTGATTAAAGAATCTACATATTTATTATAAAGATCCTTTTTATATATGTATTTACAATATGGACAAAAATTACATATACTCCTACAAAAAGGAATATGAACATACAATCCCAATTTATCACAATTAATATAGTCAAGTGTCTGACTATATTTGTTTGTAAATATAAACGGCTTAAATGAACGTGTTAACCACATCCTTGTTAGATTCGTTAATATACTCATAATTATATATATTTTAAATATGTTTTTAACATTTCAATTATTATTTTAATATTTCCTTTAAATAATAAAGTATATTCTGCAACAAAGAAATATCCACATTTATTACACAAGTCCTTTACATGTATGCATCGACCACAAGTTGAAATTCTTCCATTTTCTATTACTACACACTGATAACAAGGAGACGGAAAACTATTATCAATTAAATAAGGAAAAGCAATTTTCAAATTGAATATAGGATATTTCTTATCAATCAAAGATGATATTATTTTTAGACACTCTGATTTTTCCTTTTTTGATAATTGAAGTTCAACCGTATCGGGATAAGGCGTATGGAAGTTAAAAGAAACCGCACGAACATTCTTCGTTGTTTTTGCCACTTCACATACTGATGTTATAGTATTTTTATTAATTTTATTTATTGCCATATAAAAACAAATATTATTTGATGAAGCATTTTTCACATTATTGATTATAGTATCATGAGTATCACCACGTATATTATTATGACACTCTTTATCCCCATCAAGACTTACAAGTATTAAATCAGCTTCCGGCAAATCAAGTTTAAAGGTTCCATTTGTAACTACATTTACTATCAAGAAGCCAATTGATTTGGCTTTAATAACCAAATCTCTTATATTATATTGTCCATCCTGCCACAAAAATGTTTCTCCGCCGCAAAGAAACAAAATACGTATCCCCATATTATATAAAACTTCCATTTCACATAAAATATGACTATAAGAATAGATAATAGATGTTATATTATTTACAGAACAATGCTTGCATCTTAAATTGCATTTATCTGTAACAATTATAGTACCAAGTATTGGGGATTTCATTTTAAAAAATATACTTGATATGCCAAAAGCTGATAACTTAATGAATGAAGATAATTTCATTTATATACCTCTTTAAGATTTAATGTTTAGTTTAAAAATCATACATAAATTTAATCAACCATAAAAATCACAATATATATTAATTCTCATCATAGGTATAAGAAACTATTATGTTGCCGTTTCTATCATAAAGTATTCTTGAAAGTCCACTCTTATCATTCATACCAAGTCTTTGATTTTCTCCGTTATAACTATAGACTATGCTGTCATTAGTTTCTTGGTTAGATAAGTCAAAATAATATTTCTTTATAATATTGTCATTTTCATCATAATCATAGGCTATCTTGGTATGGTCTTTATTTATCTTACTAATTAATCTTCCGCTCTATCATAATTGTAGGTTCTAATTGTATTATCAATAGACCTCTCTTGGACTACTTGCCTACACTATTATAATCAAGGACTGTATTTGTGCCTTTTGGGTCCTTTACTCCTATGACATTATCAACTACATCATATGTGAATATTGCTGTATTATTTAATCTGTTATTTTGTTGTGAAGCCAAATAATCTTTAATTATATCAGTTATATCAAGTTCATCTTGATTAAAATGTAATTCATGTATCAACTATTACTGTATTAAACTTTTTATACTTATTTAAACTGTTTTATAAAAGCATCTATATCCTTTTTCTCTACCCCTTGCATTAATAACTTTTGACTTAATTCATCTAAACTTTTATCATTTTTGTTAAACAAAAAAGCATATTTTTCATTTATACTTTCTTTAAATGCATCCACCGCTTGCGGTGTTATATTATCCTCCATCACGTCAAAATCAATTATCTTTATATGCCCAGACTCAAATGGTTTTATTGTTTCATCAACAAATGCATGCGTAAATTTTCCTCCTAATCCATGTTCACCCGGACTATAAAACCCACAATTTAACATATCAATTTCTATATCATAAAATTGTTGTGCCAAATCGATGGGTATAGAATGATTCTTTAAATACTTTTTTAACGAATTATCACCTAAATACTCAATTGTAATTTTCATATCAGCAATATCAATAAGTTTGGGTATATATTGCTTACCGTTCATTTTCTCATAAAAATTCTTTTCAGTTTCATAACTTAATTTATCATAATAATGCTTTATAACATTATTATGATCATCAAGGATTGTTTTACAATTCTTTTTTTCTGATAAAATATTCATTTTGAATTCCTCCTATTATTTTATATAAAATTCCAATATATATACTTATTATAGTTCATCGCAAATCCAATTAACTAGTAATCTAATTCGTTCCGTTGGTTTGCTTTTTACTTGTAAAAAGTACTCTCCCCATATACTATATTCTTGAAAATTATATGTATTAATTCCCTTATGATATTTGCAATCAATTCTTAATCCATAATTTCTATACATAACACAAGTTAATGGTCTCGAATCATAAATTAAACATGTATTAACATCATTTAGCAATGGGCATCTTAAATTCAATTCCAAATATTTTTTATTATATTCCTTTTCATCAAATTCCTTAAATTTGTCATAATCATTAATTAAATTAAAATCGAATTGCATGTTTACCTTATTTAAAACATCAACAATATTGGCCGCTTTTGATTTAATACCGATTTTTACACTGTTGCTTAGCTTCTGTATTGCTTTTTTAATAAACACCCACTCACTATCTGTAATTGATATTTTTTCCTTGCAGCAATAATAACATCCCTTTTTGCATACACTTCTAATACCAAATTTCTCCTCACTTTCATTAATACTATCATCAATACCTTTTATTAATTTCCGATAGCATTCTTTATCATCACATTCATTTACAGCAGGTTCCATAAAATGAATAGTATTATTTATATCCCTAACAAACTCTGAACTAAACTTAGTATAATTTTTTAAGCTTATTTTTTTAGCATTTCTAAATAGCAAATTATAAGTACAAATACATAGTTTATCAACAATTGATTTCATACAGCTCTCCCTTCATTTTTGATTTATAACTTCACAATTAATAAATAGTATTATATGAAAATCAAAACTAATCCTTCATTAACACTACTTTATTTGTAAGCTTTCCATTGTCATTAATATGCCCATTTAAATATATATGGTCATTAGTATTAAAGTACTCTAGATTCAAAAATTAATTCGTCATCTATTTTTATCTCAACTATTGTAATTAAAGACTGTATTTGTACTTTTGGATCTTTAATTCTTATGACATTGTCAACCACGTCATATGTAAAAATAGCTGTATTATTTAGTTCACTAGTTGTTTTAGTTAATCTATGCAACTTGTCATATGTATATGATTTTTCTTTGTTTCTTGGGTCAATTTCTTTGACTAAGTTATTGTCAGTGTCATAGACATATTGCTTTATGTTGCCTAAGGCACTTGTAAACTTAGTTAAATTATTATTATTGTTGTAATTATAAGTTTTGGTATTACCATTTGGGTCGGTTTCACTTATAAGCCTATTGTCCCTATCAAAAGTATAATTTGTCTCTTTTCCACTTGGATTGGTTATTTTAATTCTATTATAATTGTTGTCGTAGTCATATTTAGTAAGGGCACCATTTGGTTGCCTAACCTCTTTGATATTACCTACTTTATCATAAGTGTATCTTGTTATGTTTTCATTTTTGTCCTTATGCTCTATTAAATTATTGGTTAAGTCGTATGTAAAATGCTCTATGTATTCTCTTCTGTCTATGTGCTTTATTATATTGCCATAAATATCATATTGCCATAACTCGGTTGTTAGTGGGCGGATGGTATCCGCCCCTACAGTTTGCTTTGTTAAGTTATGCATACTATCATATTCATAATTAACCTGTCTTCCAAGTGTATCAGTTGTCTTTATCACATCATCGCCAAGTGAATATGTTAGGTTTATTCTATAATTCATTGGGTCAATAGTGTTTATTAGTCTTTTTACCCTATCATAGTTATACTTATACTCAGTGCCATCCTTTTGTACCTTTTTAGTAACTTTCTTATTGAGATTAACTTCATAATTTTCAGTATTATTTAAGGCATCGGTCATACTGGTTATTACATTATGCTTATTGTATGTATAAGTTGTTACTTCATTACTTTCTGTTGTTTTCTTAAGTATGTTGCCTATGTTGTCATACTCATACTTTATAAAATGATTCTCGCCATCTATCTCTTTAGTTAATCTACTTTCTTTGTCATACTCATATTTGTTAATGATGTTCTCTGCAGTTTTAATTTCAGTAATATTGTTGTTTCGGTCATATTTTAAAGTAACTGGATTGTTTCTGCCATCCACTTGCTTTATAAGTCTTCCTATATGGTCATACTCATTTGTTGTTATGTTGCTTTCATTGTCATATATATTAGTTATTGTATAATTTCATTACTTTTCTCAACGACTTTCTGTGTTTTTCTACAAATTTTGTGTCTTAAATGTGTCAGAAATATATAACCCCATCCCCCAATTTTCTAAATTAGTATACTGGCATTGGCGAATAAACTTCACTAGTATTTTTTATTCCATCTAAAAAATAATAATCCATAAACAATTGACCATTCACAATAAAATCACGGCAAATACTTTCATTCATACCCTCAACTTTATCAACTTTTACTTTACCTTTTCTTCCATCCTCCACTTCTATATTTATATAAGTTTTAGCATCTGTTGATAATGACCTAATTTTAGTTCCTACTTTTAATAATTTATTTTTATACCTATTAGTCTCATTATCATATTCTTCATACTTTAAATCTTTAACTAAAGTATAATATACCCAAAATGGATAATTGCCATAATCTTCTACAACTTTATATTCCCCATCTAATTCAAATTTGCCATTTCTAAATATTTTTTTAAACTCACATTGCTGATATCCTATCATTCCTAAATCAGTATATCCTATTATATAATCATAACCGACAAAATCTATACGGCCAATATTCTCTTCTACCAAATTAATTTTATTATCAAGTAGTAAATAAAAATGATAATACCTACAATCATTATTATATAATTTATCTATCAATATATAATAATTGCCATTTTCGCTAATCAAATATATATTTGTGTCTCTTGATGAATGATTGCTTCCACCTTCTACATCACCCAAATCTTCTATATCATTGTTATAATATATTTTTAAGCCAGCCTTTTCATTATGGATTATTTTTAATATATCTTTTTCATTGTATATTTTATAACTGCAGTTTTGATTTAATTTATAAAACATCCTGTCAGGAATTTTGTTTATATCAAAATCGACATATTTATTATACTCTGCAGATAAAGAAATATTATTTTCACTATCAGCAATATTAGTATTAAATTTATTACCTACTAGAAGCAAACAAATTAAGAAAAAAATAATATATTTTTTTTTCATTGCAAATTAACCTCCACTATAATAATTTTCTCCAAAGCCTATTATAGTACTCATTCTCCTATCACGTGTTATAACGGCATATCCATTTGGATTATCCTTTATTTTTGTCGTATTCCCTTCAACTGTTCCAATCGTTTCATCACCTTTGACATAATTCTTTGTAACTAAACCTGAATGATCTAATCCTGTCTTAAAGAATATGTCTCCCTTTTTAGGAGTATATGTGCCAGCATCTACTTCTTCAATAGAATGATACCTACCTTGTCCTTCATACCAAGATTTTAAATTTGCAGAAACTTCTAATTTATTTTTCTGATATTCTTCTTTTGATGGTAATATTGATGTTTTTATTTCAACTTCATTTCCATCATAATTTATATCTGTTAAATCAGACTTGCTAGCATTATATTCTATAAATACACTACACCAACTATGATCTTTAGTAGCTATGCCTTTCCCCCAATACCAGTCATTGTATTCAACATCATTATCTTTCCATTCTCCAGTATCATTACTTTTCAACTCTATACTTTTTTCTAAATCTTTATAACCTCTTTCCCAATATACTGATGCAACTGCACGATTAGCTTGCCCTTTGGCAGATGCTATCATCAAATCAATACGAGCATTGCGCAATGTTTGAACATCAATATCTGTTCCCGTAAAACCATGAATAATAGTGTCTTTAAATGCTTGTTGAATATTACTATTTACTCCAGGTCCATACAATAAAGTAGATGATGTAAGTATCATTCCAGTTGAAACAAGTCCGACACTTCCACTTCCACCACCGCCACAATTACCTAATATACTTGCAGAACTTGCCATTGACATACTGCTAACTGAAATAAAGCCTGATGGGTCTTTAAACTTTAATGGATTATCATTACCATAAATGTATCGATTAATTGATAAAGTTTCTGTG
>CADCOW010000210.1 GCA_902803205.1 uncultured Eubacteriales bacterium
CAGGAATAAAACTTGCATATGATGATTTTTTAAATAATAAAATGAGGGCAGAGCGATAATGAATTATATTTTACTTTCAGGTGGTTCAGGAAAAAGACTTTGGCCACTTTCAAATGAGATAAGATCAAAACAATTTATCAAAATATTAAAAAAAGATGATGGCTCTTATGAATCTATGGTGGAGAGAGTTTATCGCCAGATAAAAAATATAGATGATGATTCAAATATTACTATTGCAACATCTGAGTCACAAGTGCCTACACTCAAAAATCAACTTGGTGATAGCATAGATATATCAATAGAACCATGCAGAAGAGATACATTCCCTGCAATAGTACTTGCATGTATGTATCTGAAAGATGTTAAAAATGTAGATGAAAATGAGACTGTAGTTATAAGCCCGGTCGATCCTTATGTTGAAGATGATTATTTTAAGACACTAAAAATACTTGATGAAAAAATGAAAACATCGACCAATAATATAGGACTTATAGGCATAAAACCAACTTACCCAAGTGAAAAATATGGGTATATAGTAATTAGAAACGATAAGCAAGGGTGTGATGGTAATCAAGAAAGTACGGGCAAGCTTTGCGAGCCCAAATCTATGATTGTTGATAAGTTTATAGAGAAACCAAGTGAATCAGATGCAAAAAAACTTATAGCAAGTGGTGCTCTTTGGAATGGTGGTGTATTTTGCTTTAAATTAAAATATATTATAAATAAAGCACATGAACTTATAGATTTTATAGATTATAATGATTTATTTTATAAATATGAAAAAGTTTTGAAAATTAGTTTTGATTATGCAGTAGTTGAAAAAGAAAAAAATATTGATGTGGTGTGTTATAATGGTGAATGGAAGGATATAGGGACTTGGAATACACTTACAGAAGTTATGGGTGAAAAATCAATAGGAAAAGTTATATTTGATGAAAAAAGTGATAATTCAAATATTATAAATGAGTTGGATATACCAATCATAGGAATGGGACTTAAAAATATCGTAGTGGCAGCAAGCCATGATGGGATATTTGTATCAGATAAAAATGAATCAAGTTATAATAAAGAACTTGTAGAAAAACTTGATAATAGACCTATGTATGAAGAAAGAGCGTGGGGAGATTTCAAAATACTTGATATATATTCATCAATGGGCTATAATATTAGTAATAATGATGCTTTAAAGTCATTAGTAAAACATCTATATATAAAAAGTGGTAAATCTATAAGCTATCAAAAGCATAAATTAAGAGATGAGACATGGACTATAATTGATGGCAAGGGTTTATTTGTGTTTAATGATAAAAAAAGGGAAGTAAAGGCAGGCGATGTCATAAATATAAAAAAAGGTGACAGACATGCACTGAAAGCAATTGAAGATTTACATTTTATAGAAGTACAACTTGGGCAAGAACTTTCAGAAGAGGATATAGAGAGATTTGAATATAACTGGGAAGAATAAGTCTATAAGGAATAAATAAATGTCAAATAAGAAATATAATATATTGTTGGTACACAATTTTTATCAAAGACCAGGTGGAGAGGATACAGTTTTTTATAATGAAAAGAAATTGCTTGAAGAAAATGGTCACAAAGTGATTACCTATACAAGAGATAATAAAGAATTAAAAAAATATAATATACTTAAAAAGATATTATTGCCAATAATCATTATATTCAATCTTAAAACATATTTTGATATTAAAAGAATTATCAAAGAGAGTGATATTGATATAGTTCATGTACATAATACTTTAAGCCTCATAAGTCCATCGGTTTTTTATGCAGCAATAAAAATGGGAAAGCCAGTAGTTCAAACACTTCATAATTTTAGAATGCAGTGTCCTAATGGTCTTTTTTATAGAGATGGACATATATGTGAAGATTGTGTAAATGGTGGACTTGTATGTGCAATAAAACATGAGTGTTATAGAAATAGTTTAATCCAAACTTTAGCAATAGTTATAATGACAAAATTTCATCGCCTAACGGGAATTTATAAAAGAGTTA
>CADCOW010000211.1 GCA_902803205.1 uncultured Eubacteriales bacterium
ATATAATGGATGTTTTATTTTGCTTTTTAGAATTGATGTGTAATAGAAGGGGAAAATTAATAATTGTGAATTGTTGAGCAGACACTATTTAGATCGTAATCATCCATTCCTAACTCCAACAGACATCTTGCCTAATAACTCTATAATCTTTACAATTTCTTCATTATTTGATAAAGTATAAGCATAAAGGATTGTGTGTTTTACTGAAGGTTTAGTCATACGGAGTGCACTTTCTCTTTTTGTCAAAAAACTTGACAAATATTACTATGAGTTATATAATATCACTATAAGTAGGTCGAATATCACATGTTTCATCTTTGTGGGGGACCTACTTTTTTTATGTCAACTATATCATATATATCGTTCTTTATAATTTGGGCACCTTACTACTATAACACAACTATATTCTTTCGTTATATTATATTGATTATCCATTACAATAAATCGTGCAGTATATTTTTCAAATCCATTATATGCATCAAGATTATGTTTCTCTTTAATATTTTCTTCACTTTTTATGTGTCCACTATTTTCTATAATCTCTTTCAAATAATAAGAAATATTAGCTTTTACATTTTGCAGTTTCCTATCTATGTTTGCTGAGTAATTTGAATGTGTAAACTCTCTAATAAATTTTTTATCTATTTTAAGTTCAACATTGTTTTCTTTAATTCTAATTTTTGTATTTAAAAAAGATATTAAAATATTCTTAACAATACTCCAATTAATTTTACCATATATAGTCTTTATAACTTTAACAACTTTTCCCATATAAAATTACCCCAACGGATGCTTCTTAAAATCCCAAGAAGTTTCAAATGAGTCCCAGTCGGATTTAGATAGAATAATACAAGTCATAATAACTCCACTTTATATTTTCAACTGAATTATTGCTGCTTCTCACTTTTTACTATTAAATAATTCACAAATGCAGAACAACTAACCAACATATATATCGCATCTTCTATTTTTGCTTCATTTTCTATAGCACCAGCATGTCTAATTCCTTTTTCGTCACTTGCATATCCATAAATCTTCTTAAATGCTTCTTTTAAGGATACATGTATATGAATTCCATTTTTTTCAAGTAAATCTAAAGTCTTTCCTAATGTGTTATTTTTGCCATCAATTCCAATAATTATTGAGCATAAAGATTCAACTGCAGAAATTGATTCTTTTATTGAATTCTCATAATCAGGCTTTGTTCTATTTTGCAATAATTCTAATCCCTTTTTTATATGTTTATTTACAGATTCATATTTTGTAACCAATGCATTTTGAATAGATTCAATTTCTTCATTATTAATAATTGGAACAACTAATCTATCTATTACCCTGTATGGCACTCCTTCTTCTTCCATTATTCTATTGTACTCGGTTAATAGCTTCTCATCATATTTTACAACATATAAACTTTTTTCAATGAAGTCGTATATGTCATACCATTGTAAATTATTTCCTTGAGTTAAAAGATATCTTAAATTTGATGCATTTTTATCATTGTTAAACTCACTTTTGGGAATATAATAATCAAATCCCATCTCAGTCATTACTTCTTCAATATTTGAAATATAAGAATCATTTATTGATAAATGAATAGTATGATTTTTAGCATATATAATATATGTATTTAATATTCTCATATTAAACTGTATTGAGATAGATTCTAAATTCAACTCACTTGATACGATTTTATTTCTTTTTGAAAAACTTTGCATGTTTACCTTTTTATTAAAAATTTATTTTTTCAACTTTGCAGCTGAGGTCTTAAATATCGACTTATATTTAATATAATTGCTTACAAATAATTATCGTTCTTTATTTAGATATCTTTCATGCATTTTTTCTAATTTGTCAATGAAATTTAATATAATTTTACCTTCTTTAATAAAAATATCTTTATCAAAATTAAAATTATAAGTTTGAATAAAATCATTTAAAGCATACATAATAATCTTTAGAATTGGATTGTATTGCCTTAAATCATACTGATTTTGTTCAAATTTTATAAAAAATTTATTGTTTTCTTTTTTATATAATAAATCACATGCTACAGTAGAAATTGCATCTGCATGTATTGAATGAGATACTACTCTATATGCATTATCATATAATTTTTTATATCCAGTTTTTTCAAAAACTTCTTCAATCTTGCCAAATTTCTCAACTTTTTTGTTTTTATCAATCTTTAATATTTCGAATTTTTCATCAATAGATTGCAATATTCTCCTTTGAATATCCAAAATTTCTCCATTAGCATTATTTATATCATCTTTTACTTGTCTATAAAGCATTTTCTCACCTAATATTGATTTATACCTATATTTTTCCATTAATTCTTCATCATCTTTATATTTTAATAAATACTGTGCTGTAGCACATAATTCAATTAATTTTCTATTAAATTGCATTGCAATATCATATGACATGGAATCTTTATATATTGACTTATCAATATTTACTAAAATCTTGAATACTCTAATATACAGTCCTACAATTAAACCTTTATTTAATGAATAGCCATTATTAAAATCTTCTTCGCCCTTAATAGCATACTCTATCCAAGCAGCGATTAATCTTGCAATTTAACAATATACATAATCAAAATCTCTTGACATCACTGAATCATTATCAATATTTTTTTCTAATAATTGAATTAAGTTATTAAGTAACTCAACATTTTCTTTTACCATTATTATTTCTTCTTCCATAACCTACACCAACGGATGCTTCTTGAAATCCCAAGAAGTTTCAAATGAGTCCCAGTCTGATTTGGATAATTCAATATTTTTGTTGACCATATCATTAACCCTTTTATAATTGTCATTATTCTTATCTACTTTTACAGGGATAGTTGAAATTTGTCCTACTTCATAATTTAATGTAGGAGAGATTGCCTTTAATAATCCCATTACTACAATAGAGTTACATAATCCAAGTAAATAATCTAAATCATCCTTATCTCCAAATATTGATGTTCCAGCAACATCAAAAACATGACCAAAAGGTTTATATCTAAATGCAATTGGGCCTGATGAAATTTTTGACCAAGTAATTGACTGCTGCAGATATAGCTGCGAGTTCTGGAAGCGTGATTCGGAACTCGCAGCTATATCTCACCCATAGTCCTTAAAATATAGTATATAGTCATTATTCCCATACCATTTTCTAAAACTTCCACCTTTATTATATGAAACAAATTTTTTATTAGCATTTTTACTTTCTTCAGCACTATTACTATTTAGAAACTCATCATTTAAATCTACTTCCCACCATAGTTTGACAAATCTTTTATTATCATCTGTTGCCATTCCTTGAGCTGGTTTTGCAATTTCTATTAATTGTTTAGAAGTTTTAAAAATATTTATATATTCATCGCTCAACCAATATGCCACCACATTCCCTGGGATATTATTAAACTTTTCTATATCTACTAAAAATTTATATTATGGCTTTTCTTTCTTTGTTATATTTATATCCTTAAATTATAAAAACTTTTATTGCTTTATAGTTGCTTCATTAAAACCAATTAACCTAAAATATACTCCTTTCTCTTCATTAATTTCTTTATCACTTGCATCGTATTTCATAATAAAAGATGTAGTTTGAACAACTTCACCACCTATATCTTCAAATGCTCTTGCTCCTAAATGTATCATTGAAATAATTTCTCGACTGCTGATAAATTTTTTATTAAATTTTCATAACTTGATAAAAACATCCAACTATGCTGATTTATCATGCCAAGATAACCATTTTTCTTTATATTTTTTAATCCCCAATAATATGCTATTTATATCTTTTTTATCTATCATATAGAACTATACTCTCCTTATTTATACTATTAACAAAGTTTTTATCTTCAATTTCTGTTGATACAACATCTATATGGCATCCAAATTCTTTTTCTAATCTATTTACAAATGAAATATATTGAAATAAAGTTTCCATTTTACCTTTATTCACAATAAAATCTATATCACTATTCTCATTATTTAGGCCTTTTGCATAAGAGCCAAATAATTTAAGTGTTTTTATACCATATTCTTCTGCTATTGGAGTAGCTTTCTTTTTTATTTCATCTATTGTATACATTTATTATTATTTTACCACATTTCCACATTTTTTTGAATAAAAAAATAGCGGACAATCCGCCATTATATTATTCACAAAATATATAATCTCTAAGTCTTGCACTATTTACCCATACTACCAACAAAAAAGTGGCTCTCGCCACTTTCTAAATATATGTATTTTACCCCTCTGCTATGTTTATCTTAAGTGTGTCGTGCTTCTTTTGAAAATCTGCGAGTTCTTTTTTTACATCCTCCATTTCTTTATCTACTGCGTCCATTCCTTTTCTTGCCTCTTCTCCAACTTTTCTTGTAATTTCATCTTGTGTGACATTTACAAAGTTTTCAAGTGCTACTTTCTTTTTATTTCTATAATTTTCAACTTCTATCTTCCCTGCTTCTATCTCTCTATCAAGTTTTGTATAATCAAATTTATCATCTGTTGCACCTTTGTTTGTTTCAACAATTATCTTTTCTATCTCTTTTTTATTGTCTTCAATATTTTTTCTAAGTTCCTTAATTTCTTTTAAAACTTCTGGTTTCTTTTTTGTCCATTTATCAATAGCGAGCCAAATAAGTCCTACTACAAAAATTGTCGCAAGATATATAAGTATTATTATGATAAGTCTAATTATATTATTTGGAAACATTTTTATAAGTGCATCCTTATACACTACAAATGATAAAATAGTAGGTACCAACAACACTATAAGTATAGCAACAACTGCGAAAAGCATTTCTACAATAGATGTTGGGCTCCACAAACTCATATAAAAACCTGAATTTATAAAACCTGGTAATCCATTTTCACTCAACACTCTTTTTATTTCATTTTTAAGGTAAACATTATTTTCTTTAATATTTCTTGTATTGTGCTCAACAAGGTTTCTTATATTTTTCTTTCTTTCATCCTCTTTTTCTTTCTCAACAACTTTAAGTCTCTGTTCTGCTTCCTTTATAATCTCATCATAAGACCTTTCAAGTTCCATCTTCTTTTGATATATTGTGGAAGCAATCAAATCAGAAGCCTCTTTCTCTATATCCTTCTTTTTTGACTCAAGAGTTGTGAGTTTCCCTTTAAGTGTGTTGATACTTTTTTTTAGTTCCAAAAGTTCTTTTTCTTTTGTATCATTTTGATTTTGTTCTGTAGCATCCGAGACATTCTCTTTATTTAATTCATTTTCTACAATATTTTCATTTTCCATTTCATTCTCCTACCACATATCTAATGTATGGCATTATTAATTTGCTGGCTTCTCTACATTTGTAAGTTCTTCTATATACATTATATCATTAATTTTTCCACTCTTCATAACTTTTATGTCTGGAAGGTTTGCATTTATAGCACCAGAAAGAGCACCAAGAAGAGTTCCAGTTTTTGCTATTTCAGGTTCTACTGGCACATAGAAATAATCTGTCGCCATAAGTCTATAAGTATTGTTTGTATCCCAACCTACTTCACTTAATAATTCTTGTATATTTTTTTCTTCTTCACTAACTATACTATATATTACTTCATTTGTATCAGTAACTGCATATCTAAAATTTAATACTTCTGAAGTGGTCTTTGGGTTATAAAGTGTTGGTGCATTTCCACTTGTCAAATCTCCAAATATCACATAGAGTCCATCAAAATCTTCTCCTGACATAGATATAGTGTTGCCTTCAGTAGTTACAACTTTTAAATTAGCCCCTACACCATTTAACAATAATTTTGTTGTGTTGTTCATAGCATAAGCATCAACTTCTGTTCCCTTATAATCAATCTTTTCAGTCTTTGGTGCTGTATCTTCTTTGTAAAAGCCATCTCTTGAATAGATAAGTGTGTTCTGTAAAAATAATAATTTCTTACCCTGAACTAATTGGTCAAATGGAAGTAAAGTGTCTTTATACTTTGTCTCCTTTTGTGTTGTCTCTTCTACTTTAGTTTCTTCAACTTTTGTCTCTACTGCAGTAGTCTCATTAGTTGCGGTCTTACTACATGCTGTTAAAAATGCAAATGCAAAAACTGTTGCAAGCATTACCTTCAATAAATTTTTTTTCATAATTGCCTCCTATGATATTTTTATACTTTTAATATTTATTAAATGTCTCTAAAATCAATATCTATAAAACACTGTTCTTCATCTGTTTTATTTATTTTAATTTTTACTCCATAAGTCTCTTGTAAAAATGTTTCTGTCATCACATCCTTTGGCGAACCATCTGCTATTATTTTTTTATTGCCCATAAGAATTACTCTATTACTTGTCTTATATGCATGCGATGGATAATGACTTGTCATAATAGTTGTGATTCCTTTTTCTGCAAGTTG
>CADCOW010000212.1 GCA_902803205.1 uncultured Eubacteriales bacterium
TCTCTTAGCACCATACTTTGAACGTGCTTGTTTTCTGTCAGCAACTCCTGCTGTATCAAGTGTACCACGAATTATGTGATATCTTGTTCCAGGTAAATCTTTAACTCTTCCGCCACGAATCATTACAACACTATGCTCTTGAAGATTATGACCTTCGCCTGGTATATATGAAGTTACTTCCATACCATTTGAAAGACGAACTCTTGCAATTTTTCTAAGTGCTGAATTTGGCTTTTTTGGAGTAGCAGTTTTAACAGCAGTACAAACGCCTCTTTTTTGAGGTGAGCTTGTATTTGTTGCACGTTTAGTAAGTGAATTAAAACCTCTGTTTAATGCTGGAGCAGTTGATTTTTCAACAGATCTCTTTCTACCCTTACGCACTAATTGATTAAATGTAGGCATCTTTATCCTCCTTTCTTAATTATTTTACACTTAAAAACTTTATCGCATTTTTACGATAAAAAAGATTCTCGAAAAAAAACGAGAACCTTTATATTTTAACAAAAATATGTATATTTGTCAATATTTATTACATATTAAGCATTCTTTCCACAGCATTTTTTGTATTTTTTCCCACTACCACAAGGACATGGGTCATTTGGATAAACTTTTGGTGAATCTCTTTTTATAATTAATTCATCTTTACACTTTTTATATAATTCATGCCTTTTTTCTTCCGATAAAATACCATTCCACTCAGGTAATTCATAAAGCCAGTTGGCTTTTGCCTTTACCATATTAAAATATAAATCTTCAGGTTTAATTTTAATTTTTACTTTAGAAGATTCTTTTAACTTTTCAATTGGATTTGGTTTTTCTATAGATTCATTTATACCTTCTAAAAAACCTACAAAATATACTAAATCCATACCATATTCATGTGATAAATTTTCAACTGTTCCAACTACTTCAGTATCAACATTTGATAATAATTTTTTATAAATTTCTTTTTCTTCTAAAAAGTATTTTTCCCATACTTTTTGCATAGCTTTTTGATCTGTAGTATCATATGCTATTTCGTGCCAAGATTCTAATAATGACATATTAACATTGTACAAGTAAATTGTACATCTCCTTTCTATTTCCTTTTATAATATTATTATACCAAAAAATTTAAAAATATGCTATAATATTTATATAGAATTTAACTAACTTGTACTCATCTTTAAAATGAAGTAGTATATTTTTAAATTAAGGAGGATAATATGAATATTACTATCACTGGTAGAAATGTTGATTTAACAGATGCTATTAAGGCAAGAGTAAATGATAAACTCTCAAAACTTGATAAATTATTCACAAAAGAAACTAATGCAACAGTAACATTAAAAAAAGAAAATGGAAAGGATGTTTGTGAGATTAATATACCAGTTAAGGGTAACCTTTTAAGAGTCTCAGAAAAACAAGACAATTTATTTTCTGCTATTGATATTGCAATAGATAAGCTTGAAAGACAAATTAGAAAGTATAAAACAAAAATCAGAGACAATAAAATTCACACAATTATGAAAAATATTGCTGAGGGTAATTTTTCAGATGAATTAATAGATGAAGAACCAACTGAAATCAATATTGTTAAGAAAAAACAAATTTTATTAAAACCTATGGATGATGAAGAGGCTTGTATGCAACTTGATATGATTGGACATAGTTTTTTTATATATGAAAATACATCAGGCAAAATTTGTGTTGCATATAAAAGAGGTGATGGAAATTTTGGAATAATTGAACCAGACATAGAATAATTTTTGTTTTTCTATATAAAATAAAAGAGTAGGAACATCCTACTCTTTTTTTTTAGAAAATAATAATTTATTTATTTTTTAAATAATTATCTATACCTATTGCTGCTTTCTTACCTGCACCCATAGCGAGAATTACAGTTGCAGCACCAATAGCAGCATCTCCACCTACAAATACACCTTCAATACTTGTAGCAGTTGTTTCATCATTATGTTCTATACAACCTTTACTATTAACATTTAATCCTTTTGTATTTTTAGGAAGCATTGGATTTGGTGTAGTTCCCAGTGCCATAATAACCATATCACATTCTATATTGTGCTCTGAACCTTTTACCTCTACTGGTCTTCTTCTTCCATTATCATCTGGTTCACCAAGTTCCATATTTATAACTTTAACAGCTTTTACATTATCATTCTCATCTGCTATTATTTCAATAGGATTACAAAGTACATCAAAAATTATACCTTCTTCTTTTGCATGATGTACTTCTTCTGCTCTTGCTGGCAATTCTTTTTCAGATCTTCTATAAACAATATGTGTTTCTGCTCCAAGTCTAAGAGCAGTCCTTGCAGCATCCATAGCAACATTACCACCACCTACAACAATTACTTTTTTGCCAACTTTGATAGGTGTGTCATAATCATCTCTATACCCTTTCATAAGGTTTGCTCTTGTTAAAAACTCATTTGCAGAAAACACTCCATTTGAATTTTCACCAGGTATTTTCATAAACATTGGTAAACCGGCACCAGAAGCTATAAATACTGCTTCAAAACCTTCTTTATGCATTAAATCTTCTATGCTTATAGTTTTTCCAATTATTACATTTGTTTCAATTTTTACTCCTAATTTTTTTACATTCTCAACTTCTGGTTTAACTACTTTTTCTTTTGGCAATCTAAATTCTGGAATTCCATATGTTAAAACTCCTCCAGTTTCGTGAAGTGCTTCAAAAACAGTGACATTATAACCAAGTTTTGCAAGGTCAGTAGCACAAGATAAACCTGCAGGTCCTGAACCAACTATTGCAACTTTTTTTGAATTTGTGTGAATATCAACTTTTTCACTAATATTATTTTCTCTCGCATAATCTGCTGTAAATCTTTCTAATTTTCCAATTGAAATTGGTTCACCTTTAATACCTAATACACATTTAGATTCACACTGCGTTTCTTGTGGACATACTCTTCCACAAATAGCTGGAAGTGAACTTGATAAATGTATTGTTTCTATTGCCTTATCATATTCTTTATGTTTTAAATGTTCAATAAATTGTGGAATATTAATATGTACAGGACAACCTTCAACACATTTTGGATTTTTACAATGTAGGCATCTTGTTGCTTCTAATACTGCTTCTTCTTCATTATAACCATAACAAACTTCATCAAAATTTTTTGCTCTAACTTTTGGATCTTGTTCTCGAACTTTTACTCTATTTGCCATATTAACCTCCACAAACACCACATCCGCCATGATGTGTGTCACCTTCAATTAATTTTAGAAGTGCTCTGCCTTCTTCATCTTTATATTGAGCCTGTCTTTTCATAACTTCATCAAAGTTTATTTTATGGCCATCAAACTCTGGACCATCAATACATGCAAATTTCAATTCATTTCCTACCATAAGTCTACAAGCACCACACATTCCTGTACCATCAACCATTATTGAATTCATACTTACAATCGTTGGAATATTATAATCTTTTGTCATAATACAAACAAATTTCATCATTATTGCTGGTCCAATAGCTACACAGTGATTATACTTTATATTCTTTTCTTCAACCAACATTTTTAAAACATTAGTAACAGGACCTTTTAACCCATAACTTGCATCATCAGTACAAGAATACACATTACAATTTAATTTTTTAAACCAATCCTCTAATATTAACATATCTTTATTTCTTGCACCCAATATTACATCACATTTTATTCCTTTTTCTGATAAATATTTAACTTGAGGATATACAGGGGCTACTCCAACACCGCCACCTATAAACACAATATTTTTAGATTTTAATTCTGAATCATTTAATTCAATAAGGTCTGAAGGATTGCCAAGTGGTCCTACAACATCTTGAAAACAATCTCCTTCTTTTAATGAATTAATTTTTTTTGTTGACGCGCCAATTTCTTGAACAACAATAGTTACAATTCCTTTTTTCGAATCATAGTCGCAAATTGTAAGTGGAATTCTTTCACCCTTTTCATCAATTTTGACAATTAAAAATTGTCCTGGTAAACATGACTGGGCTATTTTTTCTGCTTCAACATCAAATAAAACAAGTTTATCACCAAGTACACTTTTTTTGATAATTTTAAACATATCTCCTCCTTAACAAATTTATATATTAGATAATAATTTTTCAACTGTTACATATTTTACACAAGTTGTAAATACATTTAATGCAATCTCTAATTCTTCAATATTTGGATATGTTGGTGCAATTCTAATATTTGAATCATCAGGATCATTATGATATGGATATGATGCACCGGCATCAGTAAGTTTTACACCAAGTTCAGCACATTTCTTTACTATATCTTTTGCTGTTCCATTCATTGCATAAAATGATATAAAATATCCACCTTTAGGTTTAGTCCATCTTACAATTCCAGTATCAGATAATTCTTTATCAAATGTTTTTAATACTAATTCAAATTTTGGTCTTAAAATTTTTGCATGTTCCAACATTTTTGATTTAATTCCAAGTAAATTTTTAAAATAATATACATGTCTTAATTGATTAACTTTATCATATCCAATAGTTTGAATTTTTAAATGTTTTTTTATATCTTTTATATTTTCAGTTGATGCTGCAAGAGAAGCAATCCCTGACCCCGGGAAACATATTTTTGATGTTGATGCAAATTTATAGACAATATCAGGATTATTAACTTTTTCACATTCACCTAAAATTTCTATTATATGGTCATGTTTTTCTTTTTCTTCGTAAAGATGATGAACTGTATATGCATTATCCCAAAAAATTCTAAAATCTTTTGCCTTTGGTTTAAGTCTTGCAAATCTTTTAACTGTATCATCACTATATGTATAACCATCAGGATTTGAATATTTAGGTATGCACCATATTCCTTTTATACTTTCATCACTTGATACATATTTTTCAATCATATCCATATCTGGACCAGTTTCAGACATAGGTATATTTATCATTTTAATACCAAATTCTTCACAAATTGCAAAATGTCTATCATACCCTGGAACTGGACACAAAAATTTTACTTCATCCAATTTACACCAAGGTGTACTACCCATAATTCCAAATACCCATGCTTGCATAAGTATAGTATACATTACATTTAATGAAGAATTACCATATATTAATATATTTTCAATTCTATTTTCCATAAATGAAGCAAGTAATTCTTTAGCCTCTTCTATACCACCAAGCACACCATAATTACGACAATCAGTTCCATCTTTACAAATTAAATTTGAATGTTTATCTAATACACTCAATAAATCCATAGATAAGTCTAATTGTTCTTTACAAGGCTTTCCTCTACTCATGTCTAATTTTAAATTTAATTTTTTTAAAATTTCTAACTCTTTTTCTAAATCACATTTTAAAACTTGTAATTCTTCTTTGTTTAAGTCTAAAAAACTGCTCATAATACTCCTTAAATCTATTAAAATTTATTGTTTAAATACTATCAATAAGTTTTATCATTTGTTCTTTTGAATTTACACTATTTAACTCCAATCTAAATTTTGTAGAATTTTCCATACCATGTGTGTACCAAGCAATATGATGTCTTAATTCTCTAATAGCAGTCAACTCACCTTTAAAATTAATTTCATCTTCTACATGTCTATACATCATACTTTTAATCTCATCTTTAGTTGGTCTATTTATAATTTTATTATTTTCAATATATTCAATGCATTCTTTTACAAACCAAGGATTACCTTTAATTGCTCTACCAATAGCTATAGCATCTGCACCAGTTTCATCTAACATTTTTTTTGCATCATATATTGTCCAAATATTACCATTTGCGATTATTGGAATTTTTACAGAAGACTTTACATCCTTAATAACATCTCTATGACAGTCACCACTATAAAGTTCTGTTTTAGTTCTGCCATGCACAGTAATAGCTGAAGCACCTGCAGACTCAAGAGCTTTTGAAAATTTAACAGCATTAATATGTTTATTATCAAAGCCTATCCTAATCTTACAAGTAATTGGTTTTTTATCACCTATTACTCTATGTAAAGTTTCTACTATTCTACAAGCTAAATCTATATTTTTTAATAAAGCTGCACCTTCACCATTTTTTACAACTTTCAAAACAGGACATCCCATATTAATATCAATGATGTCATATGAATCTTTTACTTTATCAGCAACAATAGACATTATAATTGGATCAGAACCAAAAAGTTGAAGTGCTATTGGAGCTTCTTTTTCTTCAGTTGCCATAATAGTTTTATTATTTGGATTATTAAAGTATATTCCTTTAGCACTTACAAGTTCAGTAGTAAGAAGTGAAGCACCCATTTCTTTTAAAATAATTCTATAAGGTAAATCAGTTATTCCAGCCATTGGCGCTACGCATACTCTATTCTTAATCTCAACATTTCCAATTTTAAACATTGTAACTATACTAACCCATTTAATTTAAACTTGCAGAATTTAGCAATTTGTTCAAATAATTCAATATTTTCATTTTCTAATTTTGATAATTTGTAATTTGCATTAATTTCATCAAAACCTATATCATCATCATTTTTTTCTATATTTAATAATAAATTATAATTTTTATTATCAAATATTACTACTAATATCCCACCAACATTTTCAGTAAAAGTAACAAAAACTTCTTTTAATTTATTTTTTATTTCTTTAGGTAATATTTCTAATCTATTATCTAAATAATATTTTTTTATATAAGAATTTGATACTATTATAGGTATTGATTCATTATGATAAGTTTTTTGTTGATTCATAATTATTTTGACTCAAGCTCAACAGCCGTTTTTATAAAATATTGTGGAAATGGTTTTTTTTGAGATAGTCCATCTTTTATATCTACATCAGAAAACTCACCATCTTTATAAACTATAAGCCTATTTTTTTTACCTTCCAATAAAACTTCAACTGATTTGCATCCCATAATTGATGCATATACTCTATCTTTACAAGTAGGAGTACCACCTCTTTGTAAATGACCAAGGATGGTTGCTCTTGTTTCAATACCAGTCATAGTTTCGATCATTTTAGCCATATCATATGACTGACCAATTCCTTCTGCATTTATTATGATATAATGTTTTTTTCCTTTTTTATTTGCAATTCTAACTCGAGTAATAATTTTATTTATATCTCCATATTCATTATACTCTGGTATTATAATATCTTCTGCTCCAGTTGATATCCCTGTATATGCTGCTATATATCCTGCATTTCTTCCCATAACTTCAACTATTGAGCACCTTTCATGAGAAGTACTTGTATCTCTAATTCTATCAACGCCTTCCATTGCAGTATTAATTGCAGTATCAAATCCAATAGTATATTCAGTACATGCTATATCTAAATCAATAGTAGCAGGAATACCAACAACATTAATTTCACCTTTAGATGTTTCAGCTAATTCAAGAGCACCTCTAAAAGTTCCATCTCCTCCAAGAGTAACTAAAGCATCAATATTATGTTTTTTAAGCACTTCTATAGCTTTTAATTGTCCTGATTTTTCATAAAATTCTTTTGATCTTGATGTGAATAATATTGTTCCACCCCTATCAACAATATCAGATACAGATCTTTTATCCATTTCGCGATATTCATCATCTAACAATCCGCTAAATCCTCTTTGAAAACCGATAACATCAACACCATTATTTAATGCGCATCTAACCACTCCTCTTATGGCAGCATTCATTCCCGGTGCATCTCCACCACTTGTCAATACTCCAATTTTTCTAATTCGTTCCATAATATTATTACCCCTTTAGTAAAGTTCCCAAAATATTTCTTCCTAATGAAGATCCAATATTTGATGCCACTCTTTTTGCAGCCTTATTAGATCCAAAAATTGCTTCAGTTAATGATTTAGTTATTTCACGACCTATAGTACCTCCTGTAGTCTTTACTACACTTTTAATAGCCGAATTAACTTTTTTTCTTTCAGCAGCTTCACGTTTCATTTGTTCTTTTAATTCTTTTTCATATTCTTTTTGTAATTCTTTTTTTTGTTTTTCAAGTTCTTTTAATTCCGACTTTGATATTTTTTCATCACTTTCATCATTAATATCTATAGTATTATTTAATTCTTCAATTTTTTTATTTAAAACTTCGTATGCTGATTCTCTATCTAAATCTTCAATATATTTACTATAAATCATTGATGATTTCATTTCTTGATTTCTTTTTTCATCATCAATTGTGCCCATTTTACTTTGTGGTGGCAATACTTTAGCAAACTCAACAATATTTGGAGCACCTTTCTCATCTAAAAATGAAACAAGTGCCTCGCCTGTGCCAAGTGTTTCAAGTACTTCTGAAATATTTAAATCTTTATTATCTCTGAAACTATCACATATAGCTTTGTGATTTCTTTTATCTTTTGCTGTGTAAGATCTATGCACATGTTGAACTTTATTTCCAAGTTGTTGTAAGATAGTATCTGGGATATCTGTAGGATCCTGTGTTATAAAAAATAATCCTACCCCTTTTGATCTTATAAGTTTAGTTATTTGATCAATTTTTTTAAGTAATACTTTTGAACAATCTTTAAATAATATATGAGCTTCATCAAAAAAGAAAACAAATTTAGGTTTATCTAAGTCTCCAACTTCTGGCAATTTTTCATAAAGTTCAGAAATAAACCATAACATAAATGCAGAATAAACCCTTGGACTTAATATTAAACTTTGACTATGTAATATATTAATTATACCTTTCCCATTTGAATCAGTTTTAATTAAATCATATAATTCTATTTCTGGCTCGCCAAATAATAAATCAATTCCTTCTTGTTCTAATGAAATCATAGAACGAAGTATAGATTGTAATGAAGGTTTTGTTATATTACCATATACACTTGAAAAATCTTTTAGATGTTCACTTACATATTCAATCATTTTTTTTAAATCTTTTAAATCCAGTAGTAACAATCTTTCATCATCTGCAATTTTAAATATAACATTTAAAACATCAGATTGTGTTTGATTTAATTCAAAAATATGTGAAAGTAATGTTGGACCAAAATTACTAATTGTAGTTCTTACTGGCAAACCATATTTTCTGTTTATCTCAAAAAATTGAGTTGTGAATTTTTTATATTCAAAACCATATTCATTTAATTTAAACTTTTCTATTCGTTTTTTCATATCTTCGGAGTCAAGTCCTTCTATACACATACCAGCTAAATCACCTTTTACATCGGCAAGAAAAACAGGAACTCCAGCATCTGCAAAACTTTCTGCCATAACTTTTAATGTAATAGTTTTTCCTGATCCAGTTCCACCAGCTATAAGCCCATGTTTATTTACCATATTAAGCAACATATAAAACTCTTTGTCACCATTTTTAGCCATTAAAACCTTATTATTATAGAACATATGCACTCCTTAAAATAAAAAAACGAACTCGTTATTAAAACGAGTTCATAAAATTACTTTTCTTCTGTAGGATTCTCAACTTTATAGTTTGGTTTTTCATTTTTAAATATTGCTGATTTTTGCATTGGTATTCTACAGTTTTTATTATTACCGAACTCGACAATTACTGTATCATCTGTCATATCTTTAATTATACCATAAAATCCAGATGTTGTAAGTATACTATCGCCAACTGCAAGTGATTCCATTAAAGCTTTCTTTTTTGCTTCCTCTTTTTTTTGTGGTCTAATTAACATAAAATACATAATTGCAACAAGAAAAACTACATATGCAATTATTACTGTAGTTTGATTACCCAAAATTCCACCAGTATTTGCTGTTAAAAATAAATTCATAAAATCCCCCTTCTTATTATTTTAACATAAAATTAAATATTTTAAATATAA
>CADCOW010000213.1 GCA_902803205.1 uncultured Eubacteriales bacterium
AGTTTCGCAAGGATTGTTTGTGAGCCTCTTGAAAGAGGATATGGTACTACTCTTGGTAATTCACTTAGAAGAATAATGTTATCAACACTTGAAGGATATGCTATAAGTCAAGTGAAGATTGACGGAGTTCTTCATGAATTTTCAACAATTGATGGTGTAAAAGAAGATGTTACTGAAATAATAATGAATCTTAAAGATATAGCGTTTAAAAATAATGCATTAACATATGAAGAGAAAATCGCTACACTTTCACATGAAGGTGATGGGATTGTAAAGGCTTCTGACATAGTTATTGATTCTGAAGTTGAAATAGTTAATAAAGATTTAGTTATAGCACATTTATCTGGTAAAAATGCAAAATTAAATATGACTATAGTCATTAAACCAGGTAGAGGATATGTGCCAGCTGAAATTAATAAAGAACAATCAAAAGGTGCAGAGTACATTATAGTAGATTCAGTTTATGATCCAGTACAAAGAGTAAATATGAAAGTTGAAAATACTCGTGTAGGGAACCAAACAGATTTTGATAAACTAACACTTGAAATAAAGACAGATGGAACTATAACAGCAAAAGATGCAGTATCACTTGCTGCAAATGTTTTATCTGAACATGCACAATTATTTATGAAATTATCAGACATAAAGCAAATGCCAGTTATAAAACAACCAGAAAGTGAACCAAAACAAAATGGTGATCCTGCAGGAACTGATAAGCCTATTATAGATCTTGAATTATCAGTTCGTTCATATAATTGCTTAAAGAGAGCAGGTATCAATACTATTGGAGATTTAATTAAGATGACACCTGAGGAATTAGTAAATGTACGAAATCTTGGAAAGAAGTCACTTGATGAAATTATGCTTAAACTTGCAGATTTAGGACACCCATTATCAGATAATGAAACAAATGAATAGTTTTATAGATAAGTCTAAAAAGCACTATAAAGGAGAAAAGAAATGTCAACAGTTAGAAAATTAGGAAGAACAACAAGCCAAAGAAAGGCTATGCTTAGAAGTCTTGTTACACAGATTTTATTACATGGAAAGATAAAGACTACTGAGACAAGAGCTAAGGAAGCAAGAAAAATGGTAGAGCCACTTATTGCACTTGCTTGTAAAGAAGCAGATAATTTTGAGACAGTAACAGTAAAAGCAAAAGTTGCAAGAAAAGATAAAGATGGCAATAGAATTAAACAAGAAGTTGATGGCAAAATGAAGACAGTTTATGATTTAGTTGATAAAACAATTAAAAAAGATAAACCAACCAGACTTGCAGCAAGAAGAAAGATAATGTCAGTATTGTATACTGCATCAGATTTTGAAGATCCAAAAAAGAAAAAGTCTAAGAAGAAAGTTGATTTGGTTGGTAAACTTTTTGATGAATATGCACCTAAGTATAAAGATAGAAAGGGTGGATATACAAGAATTGTTAAAATAGGTCAAAGACTTGGCGACCAAGCAATGGAAGTGTTATTTGAATTAGTATAGTTAAGAGGTATACATGTATAATAAGTTTTTGAAATTTATTATGTCTTTAATAATTATTTCTATAGCATTTTGTTTTACTTTATTTGCAAAACCAAGATGGGTAAAAGTTGGAGATAATTGGAGATATGAATTACATGCAGGTGGGGGAGATTATGTAATTGAAAAATGGAAATCAATATATGATTCAGATGGTAATACAGAAAAAGTTTATTATTTTGATTCTAAAGGTAATATGGTTACAGGTCCTGTGATTATAAAAAATGAATTATATGTTTATGGAGAAGATGGAGCAGCAGTGACAACAGGTTTTGATATTGATGGATTACATTTTGAAACTACTGGTAATGGAAAAGTGCTAAGTATACCAGCAACATTAAAATCAAGATTTAAACAAGTAGATGAGAGTATAATTGGTATAACACCTAACTTATCAAATGTGAATATATATGATAATAATAGTAACATTACACCAACTGCAAGTTCAAATAATTAGTAAATAATAAATTTATGAATTTTTAATAGCCGTCATTTTGACGGCTATTACTATAATATATGGAGAAATTATGAATATTAGTTCTGATATTGAAATAGCACAAAGTGTGAAACCAAAAAAAATTAAAGAAGTAGCAAGTCTTATAGGTTTAGATGAAAATGATTTAGAGTTGTATGGAGATATAAAAGCTAAGATAAATAATTATGATAGTATTATAAAAGATAATGCGGATAAAATTAATAATACACCACTTGTTTTAGTAACTGCTATAAATCCAACACCAGCTGGAGAAGGTAAGACTACAACTACTATTGGGCTTGCTGATGCTTTAAAAAAGATTGGGAAAAAAGTAGTTATTGCTCTTCGTGAGCCTTCGCTTGGTCCAGTATTTGGAGTAAAAGGTGGAGCATGTGGTGGAGGATATGCACAAGTAATACCTATGGAAGACATTAATCTTCATTTTACAGGAGATTTTCATGCTATTACCGCAGCTAATAATTTGATAGCAGCAATGCTTGATAATCATATTTATCAAGGTAATGAATTAAATATAGATAAAGATAAAATTATTTGGCATCGAGCTTTAGATATGAATGATAGAGAACTTAGATTTATAACAGCTGGGCAAGGAAGTGAAAAAGATGGAGTTGAAAGAAAAGATAGTTTTGATATAACAGTTGCATCTGAAATAATGGCTGTATTTTGTCTATCAAAAGATTTAAATGATTTAAGAATTAGGCTTGGAAGAATAATAATTGCTTATACAAAAGATGATAAACCTATAACTGTAGATGATATTAAAGCAACTGGTGCTGCACTGGTTCTTTTAAAAGGTGCATTTAAGCCAAATCTTGTACAGACACTTGAAGGAACACCAACTATTATCCATGGAGGTCCATTTGCAAATATTGCACATGGTTGTAATTCAGTAATTGCTACTAAAACTGCATTAGCACTTTCAGACATAACTATTACAGAAGCAGGGTTTGGTGCAGATCTTGGAGCTGAAAAGTTTATTGATATAAAATGTAGAGTGTCTGACTTAAAACCATCTTGTGTTGTTGTAGTTGCAACTATTCGTGCACTAAAACATCATGGATATGCATATCTATCAAATGAAGGAATAGATGTAAGTAATTTTAAAATAGATGAAAAAAAGTATAATTTAAACATTGAGAATATAGAAGCTTTAAAAGCAGGATTACCAAATCTTTTACAGCATGTAAAAAATATAAAGGAAGTATATAAACTACCATGCATAGTTGCTATAAATGCATTTCCGACAGATACAAAAAATGAATTAGAAATGGTTGAAGTTGAATGTAAAAAACTTGGTGTAAATGCAATTTTGTCTGAAGTATGGGCAAAAGGTGGAGATGGTGGTATAAATCTTGCTAAAGAAGTATTAAAGCAAATAGATGAAAATAAAGATAATAAATCAAAGTTTGATTTTGCATATAATTTAAATGATAGTATTGAACAAAAATTAAATGATATAGCTACAAAGATTTATCATGCAGATGGAGTTGATTTTACAGAAAATGCAATAAAACAAATGCAAGTTTTAGAAAAACTTGGTTTCAACAAATTGCCTATATGTGTAGCTAAAACTCAATATTCTTTTTCTGATAATCAAAAACTTCTTGGTGCACCTAAAGGATTTAGAATAACTGTAAGAAATTTAAAAGTTTCATCTGGGGCAGGATTTATAGTAGCACTTACAGGAAATATTATGACTATGCCAGGACTACCTAAAGTACCAGCAGCAGAAAAAATTGATTTTGATACAAAAACAGGAAAAATTATAGGATTGTTTTAATGAGTGTATTAAATAAAAAAAATAGTATTTTGAAAAAATTATTGAGTGTTAATTGTTATGATCATATTAGAGAAATGATTGTGACAGGCAAATCAAAGATAATGTTGTCATGCCCACATACAGTGCCACATTATAGAAATGGAAAGATAAAACATGATGAGCCAAATACATTGATAGTAGCACATTATTTACATAAAATATATGATGTTCCATATATATATAAAATAAATAGCAATGAAGAAGATGCAAATTTTGATAAAAAATCAAATTATAAAAGTATATTATGTGATTATATTATAAAAAATGGTGTGAATCTACTTATTGATTTACATGAAATGAAACCAAGCAGAAAAGAAATTATTAATATTGGAACTAACAACTTTAAGAATATTAAAAATTTAAATATATTAAATAGTTTTATCAGAGTTTTTTCAAGTGAAAAGTTGGGATTAATTTCAATTGATGAACCTTTTGCAGCAAGTGGTAATTATCGTGTATCAACATATATACATAAAAAAACAAAAATAAATTGTTTACAAATTGAATTGAATAGTTCAATGTTCTTAAGCGATGTTAATTATAATAGTATTTTAAAAGCTTTTAAAATGGTTATTAAGAATATATTATTAATTATGGAAAATAATTATGAAAAATGATTTAAACATAAAAAGACTATATAGTTTATTAGGTACAAAAGAAATTATTGAATTGCCAGATTTATTGATTGATAACAGTATAAATGTCAATAATAGAGATGAGTTTGATTGTATATATTTTAATGTAGAAACTTATAAAAAATATAAAAATGATGTATTCGTCGTTGTAAATAATGATAAAATATTATTTCAACTGGCATATCCAAAAAGCTTCTATGGTATAGAATGTGGTAAATATGCATTGAATTTTCAAATTTATAAGAATATAAAATATGAAAAAAGTAATTTAAGTATATATAAAATTAATAATAAGAATGTAATAACAGTTAATACTGTTAAAGTGCAAGATTTTCAAGATATTAAAGATGAAAGTATAAAACTAAGTGAATCTTATGAATATTTAAAAAAAGCGAACTGTTCTTATTATGTGATACGAAACAACACACTAAATTGTAAACTTATAGTTGGTAAGAATCATTTAAAATTTAGTAATAAATTAAGTGAAAATACTATTAAACTTAATAGAAAACAAAGAATTTTATTAAATACTTTAGATGTAAAAGATAAAAATAATAAAGATATAAATTATGATTTAACTATTTATCCTTATCCTAACCTTGCAATAGATGGACTTAGTTTTTTAAAAAAAAAATAATTAATGCAATATTGAAATTATATGTTGGTAAAGTTAATATTGGTTTGGTAGCTAAAAGAACATATAAATCTGATGAGACATTTAATATTGTAAGGTTATCAAGTGACATTATGAAAGTTCTTGGCATTAATGATACTGATATAGTAAAACTTACATATCTTGATACATCTTATTATTCAAGAGTATTACCTATTGATGATGAAGAAAAATTATTGAAATTAAATAATGAAGATAATTCTATTCCAATAACTGAATTTGAAAACATTATATTTATACCAGCATTTATTAGAGCAGAATTAGGGATACCATCTGTTGTATCCAATATAGTAGTTAAAGTTGAGAGAGATATGGGATATATTTTTAAAAAGAATATAAATCAACAAATTTTGCCTATTATTTTAATATTATTTTCTACTGAAATATTTGTAAACGGAAGAGAATTATTTATTAAGATACTAATTGCATTAATTTCATTACCAATAACTATGTATTTTAATTTATCTAATGAAAGGGCAATTTGTAAATAATGCAAGGGTATTTTATATATAATCGACAATTAGATAGTAATAAATTTTTAAAATTATTTGATTGTTTTAAAGATGAAAGTAAAAAATTAAATATTCAACTGACAGTTATAGATAATTTTGAGGTTGCAAAGAAACTTAATGATGATAGATTTGAAGTTAAAGATTTTGTGATTTTTTGGGATAAAGATGTAAAACTTGCAAAAATGCTTGAAAAAGCAGGGCACAAATTATTTAATAATAGTGATTCTATAGAGTTGTGTGATGATAAATCAAAAACTTATATTACATTACTTGATAAAAATATTAATCAGCCATTTACTATAGTTTCACCTCTTATATTTAGTGGTACAGTAACTAAATATAATGATTATATAGAATATATTATAAATAAAATCAATTTTCCAATTGTAATAAAAGAATGTTTTGGATCTTTTGGTAAACAGGTTTATCTTGCAAAAAACTATAATGAATTAATAAATATAATTAATTTAATAAATACATCCCCATTTATTCTGCAAGAGTTTATATCTACAAGCTTTGGCAAAGATATAAGAATTGAAGTAATTGGAAATGATGTTGTGGCTAGTGTTATGAGAGTAAACAAAAATGATTTTAGAGCAAATATTACAAATGGTGCTGAAGCATATACTTATGAGCCAAATGATAAACAAAAAGATATGGCGTTAAAAGTAACCAAATATTTAAATTTAGATTTTGCTGGTGTTGATATTCTTTTTGGAAAGAATGATGAACCAATATTATGTGAGGTAAATTCAAATGCATATCCTTTAAATGTGCAAAATATAACAGGTATAAATATAGTAAGTAAAATATTAGAATATATTTTAAGGAAAGTAAAGTGATAGGATACTTAATTTATAATCAATTTGAATCTAAAAGAAATGAATGGTTTATTAATGAATTAATTAAAGAGTTTAATTCTTTTAAATGTAATTTAGTATTATTACTGAAAGAAAATTTATCTTTAATTATTAATGAAAAACCTATTATTTTATGTGACAATATACAATTAGAAAAGCCAGATTTTGTAATTAATAGAACAAATGATTATAGAATTTCACTTCATTTTGAATTAATGAAAGTACGAGTATTTAATAATTCGTATGTAAGCAGTATTGCTAATGATAAATACTTATCATATCTAAAAGTTTCTGAATTAAATGTAAAAACATTATATACTGAACTTCTTAATAAGAATTCAAAAATTAAAAGCTACAATTATAATGTGGTAATAAAACCAATAGATGGTAAGGGCGGAAAAAATGTTTATCTATGTAAAAATATTGATGAATTAAATAATGGTATATTGAAAATCGATAAAAGTGATATTTTAATTCAAAAGGTTGCAAGTGATTTAGGTAAAGATTTAAGAGTATATATACTGGGTAATAATATTTATAAATCAATGCTTAGAATAAATAAGAATGGGTTTTTAAGTAATTTTTGTCTTGGAAATGATGCTATAGAATATTCTTTAAATAAATCAGAAATTGATATAGTAAAAAGAATACTTACTCTTTCAAAATTTGATTTCGTAGGATTAGACTTTTTATTTGATAATGGAGATTTAGTGTTTAATGAAATTGAAGATTCGGTAGGATCAAGAATGTTATACAGCAAAACTAATTTAAATGTTGCATCAGACTTTGCTAAATATGTAGTAAACACTATTTAAAATAAAATTCAATATTATCTTATTTTCTAATTATATCAAGAATTATAGGTTATAAGTATATAACCTATAATTATTTCTAACTTTACTTTATCACATTAAAGTGATAAAATGATAAACAAGTAAATCAAAGAGGTAAAAGAATTGGAAAGTTTTCATAATGAATTAACTGACAAGTTGATGGACACTATATTAAAATTAAAAACAAAAAAAGAATGCTATGATTTTTTTGAAGATGTATGCACAATAAAAGAGATACTTGATATGAGTAAAAGACTGGAAGCTGCAAAACTTTTATCTGAAGGTATGAATTATAAACAAATTATATCAAAAATTGATATAAGTTCTGCAACTTTAAGCAGGGTTAGTAGGGCACTAAATTATGGAACTGGTGGATATAAAAAAGTTATAAATAATTCATCAAAAAAATAATATACATTTTGGAGGAAAAAAATATGAAAAATCTCAAAACAGTTTTATCAACACTATTTTTAATAGTGTTCTCTTTGTTAATTGTAGCTTGCTCTAATTCAGCAAGTAATACAACAGTTGAAACCACTGCCACAAAAGAAATTAAAGAGACAGTGGCACAGAAAAAGACCTTTACAGTTGGATTTGATGCAGAGTATCCACCTTATGGATTTGTAGCAGATGATGGAAGTTATAAAGGTTTTGACCTTGACCTTGCTTCAGAATTTTGTAAGAGAGCAGGATATGAGTTTAAAGCACAACCAATTGATTGGAATTCAAAAGATCTTGAATTAAATCAAGGAAATATTGACTGTATATGGAATGGATTTACTGTTACTGGTAGAGAAAATGATTATACCTGGACATTCCCTTATGTTGATAATTCAATAGTATTGGTAGTAAGAAGTGATTCTAAAATTGAAAAGAAAGCAGACATTGCAGGTAAGGTAGTTATGGGTCAAGCTGGCTCATCAGCAATCACAGCTCTTGAAGAGGAAGAAAATGCAGAGCTTAGGAATTCTTTTAAATCTTTAGAGCAATGTCCAGATTATAATAGTGGATTTATGAATCTTGAATCAGGTATGATAGATTGTTTGGCAGTGGATATTGGTGTTGCAAAATTTCACCTTAATTCTTCAAATGGTAAATTTAAACAGTTAAGTGAAAATTTATCAAGTGAGCAATATGCTGTTGGATTTAAGAAAGGTAATACAAAACTTCGTGATGAAGTTGAAAAAGTTATATCTGAGATGTGGAAGGATGGAACATTTATAAAAATAGCAGAAAATTATAAAGATTATTCACTTACAGATATGATATGTCTTGGAGAGTATGTTAAATAATGAATAATATTACTGACATAATAATAAGAGTTTTCAGTGGAGCAGGGGCATCAAGTATAATATTTTTTTCAACTATTATATTTTCATTGCCCCTTGGTTTACTAATTACATTTGCAAGAATGTCAAAATTAAAAGTATTAAGTGGATTTGCAGGTTTTTTAATTTCAGTTCTTAGAGGAACACCACTAATGTTACAACTTTTTATGTGGTATTATGGACCTTTTTATTTGTTTAGAGTAAGCCTTGGACTTAATTGGAGACTACCTGCTATTATAATTGGATTTTCAATAAACTATGCTGCATATTTTGCTGAAATATTTAGAAGTGGAATTGAAGGAATACCAGTGGGACAATATGAAGCCGCATCAGTTTTAGGTTATACTAATTCTCAAACATTTATAAAAATTATATTTCCACAAATGGTAAAGAGAGTTATACCTCCAGTCACTAATGAAATTATTACTTTGATTAAAGACACATCACTTGCATTTGCTATAACTTACACAGAAATGTTTACTGTTGCAAAACAAATAGCAGCTGCTAAGGCTACAATTATACCACTTCTTGTTGCAGGAATTTTTTACTACATATTTAATTATATTGTCGCATTTGTAATGGGAAGAATAGAAAAAAGTTTTAATTATTATAAATAATATTATGAGTTTATTTGAAATAAAAAATTGCAAAAAAAATTTTGATGGTGTACCTGTTATTAAAGATATAAGTTTTAAAGTTGATGAAGGTGAAGTGGTAGCTATCATAGGTTCAAGTGGAAGTGGGAAAACCACATTACTTAGAATTTGCACATTTCTTGAGTATATGAATGATGGAGAGATGACTTATCTTGATAAAAAAGTTGTAATATCAGAAAATGGAAAAGCAAAATATATAGGTCAAAAGAATCTTAGTATTGATGCACTAAAAAAGAATAAAGAGTTGATTAAAATTAAAAATTATTTTGGCTTAGTTTTTCAAAATTTCAATTTATTTCCACACTGGACAGTTTTAAAAAATGTTATTAATGCACCTATTTCGGTTGAAAAAAGAAATAAAGATGAAGTTATTGAAAAAGCAATGATGTATCTAAAAAAGATGGGCATAGAAAATAAAGTTAATAGTTATCCATGTGAACTTTCTGGAGGACAACAACAAAGAGTAGCTATTGCAAGGGCTCTTTGTATGGAGCCAAAGATTATTTATTTTGATGAACCAACTTCTGCACTTGACCCAGAACTTACAAGAGAAGTATTAAAAGTTATAAAAGAACTTGCAAATGAAAAAAGAACAATGGTTATAGTAACACATGAGATGAGTTTTGCTCGTGATGTTGCTGACAGAGTTATATTTGTAGATAATGGTGTTATAGTAGAAGAGGGAAATGCAAAAGAAGTTATATCAAATCCAAAAATGGAAAGAACTAAAAAATTTTTGCAAAAATATGAGGAATAAAGCACAAAAAAAGAACTGCCTATAGCAGCTCTTTTTCTTGATTTTAGCAAACAGTAACGTTTGTAGCCTGAGGGCCTTTTTCACCATTAGTTACTTCAAACTTTACAGCTTGACCTTCTTCAAGGTTTTTATAGCCCTCCATGTTTATTCCTGAATAATGTACGAATACATCTTTTCCAGATTCATCAC
>CADCOW010000214.1 GCA_902803205.1 uncultured Eubacteriales bacterium
ATTTTCTTCACTTATTTTTAATATCTCATAAAAAAAATCTGGACCAGTAGTTCTATCCATATCTTTAAAACCATGTTTTCTACCATAGGATGAAAGAGGTCCTCCATCAGGTATAGATAAGGCTGAACTATTTTGAACATTCATATAATTATTATCATCATAAGCAGTAATAACTGTATGAACATTTGACACACATATGTATTTACCAGATAATTCTTTTAAATTATCTCTAACATACTTTATAAGTGTAGACATATTAACCGAAGCTATATTTACACCTAATATATTACATTTTTTAATTTCACTATTTGTCATTTACTACTCTTTCAAAAAGTTCTATATGTTTATTTGTCACATCTTCAATAGTAAATTTTTTAAAATACTCTTCTTTTGCTTTTTTAGACAAACTTTTTTGCATATTTTTATCACATAAAAAATTTTTTAATGATTTTGCCAAATCTTCTGCATCACTATGTCTGCATATAATACCACCTTCACCTACATATTCAGGGAAACAACCTACATCTGTAGCTATAACTGGTGTTTCATAATAAAATGCTTGTCCTATAGCCATAGTACCTGTAGCCTCGTGATATGGCAAAACGAGTGCTTTTGTCTTTTTAATATATGATATAAGTTTTTTATTCTCTGCAAAATCTTCAATTTCCACATTACTTGGTATATAATCAATATTAGGGAAAACTACTAATACATCTTTTCCACCAACTATTTTTACTTTAGGTTTTATATTTTCCTTTTCTAATATGGTAAGTGCCTCTATAAATACATCAAGCCCCTTATATTTTCTTATCTTTCCATAATACAATAAATCAATAACATCATCGCTTTCTTTTATAGTATCATCTATATAATTATCAAGCACTGCAAGAGGTATAACTTCTATATCATCTTTATTAAACTTACACACCTCATAAGTTGTCTCTTTTATACTCTTCGCAGCTGCTATTATTTTTTTTGAAATTTTTGCAAATCTTTTCAATTGAAATTTAAGTATGTTTTTTTCTATAAATGAAGTGCCAAGATGTGGGTCCGGATCATGCACTTGATATACAACTTTATATTTTTTTAAAAAAGTTGGTAGTATAACATTCGTTGCGTGATGCGACAATACAAATATTACATCTGGTTTTATCTTATCAATGAAATCAAGCATTTTTTTTATTTTGGATGGAGAAAAATATCCTAATGGTTCTTTTCTTACATATCTTAAATTTAAAGTTTCAATAGCATTTAAATCATCATTTGTTACATTGTCATTTGTAATACAATAAAGATTTGACTTCATCGCAAACCTTCTACAATAATATATAAAATGCTCTTTCATAACTCCAACACCTTGAGTGCAGAGACTTATAACCAATAATTTCATGCTAATAATTCCTAATCAATATATTTTTTATGTAATGGTAGCTTATCAAGTAAAAAATCATCTTTTAAAATGATAAGTATTGCAAAATATATAATACTACCTACAATAGTTATAATTATTGTGTTTATAAATGATGAATCTAAATATTTTGCAATAATCATTATAATACAAAACATACAAACAGCAGACACAAAATATTTAACCGCATTTTTTAATACTTTAATCAAAGAAATTTCATCTTTCACTATATAAAATTGAATCAATGCAATTACACATTCTGCTATAACTGAAGAAATCGCTGCCCCTATAGACTTATATAAATTAATTAACACTAAATTTAGACTAAAATTAATAATTGCACCTATAACTACCGAAAATGTCAATTTATTTTGTTTGTTAGTTGGTACAAGATACTGTATTCCTGTTACATTACTAAGTCCTATAAATATAATGATGAATGAAACTATTTTTAAAAGTATAATACTTTTATTAAAATCACTTCCCAAAAACCAATGCACTAAATTGTCAGATATAGCATAAAGACCGAGTGCCATAGGAATACTAATCATAAGAACAAATCTATAGCTATTATATATTAACTCTTTTAGTTTTTTATCATCTTTTTTTTCATAATAATATGCTACTCTTGGCACAGTTACTGTTCCAAGTGCTGTTACAATTAGCAATAAAAATCTTGAAATTTTAATTGATTGTTCATAATATCCATTCTCAAATTCACTTTTTGTAATCAGCCCTATCATTGTTTTATCAAGTACAGTATATATTTGTATAGCAATAGTAGGCAAAAATAATGAAAGTACTATGTTGAAATTTTTGAATGGTTGTATTTTTTTTATATCTATTTTAACTAAATATTTATTTAACAGTGGAAAGAGAGAAAGATTTGAAAGTAATGTAAAAAGTCCAATACTTATGCAATATAAAACCATATCATCTTTTGTTTTTATAAATACAAAAATATAAATAATACTTAATATTTTAAAGAACACATTTCTTGTAACAATAGAAAAGAAATCTTCAATTCCACTAAAAAACCAAGTTATATCTACCAATACTGAAATAATACTAACTGCAAATGCCAAATATATATATGACTTAAAACAATATATTGATAATAAAATATATGTTATAAGTACTACTAATGATGTTATTAATTTAAGAACAAAAGTATTATAAAATACTTCACTTGTTTTTATCTTATCATCTTGATAATATGATATTTCCCTTTGACCATATGTATTTATACCAAGAGCAGCAAACAACATAAAATATGATGCTATAGATTCTACAAAACTTATCCTCCCTATGCCATCAGCTCCAAAAACCTTTGACAAATATGGTATGGTTATTAGCGGTGTCAATACAAGTAAAATCTGATAAATTACATTATATATATAATTATTTTTTATACTACTCTTATTTAACATATATATGGCACTTTATTTTATAATTATCTTAATAATAAATGAAAGGAAATAATATGCTTTATAATTGCTTAATCTTAAAAGTTTTAATATTTTTGAGGCTTTTCTATCTAAATTTATCATATCATCAAAAATATCTTTTGACATAGATTTTATTCTTTTTTCAAATTTTATAATATAATCTATATTTTCTTTTTTTGTTGGCATCTTTAAAGCCACAACAATATGGTCTAAAAGTGAGGCAGCAATCCTATCTTTTAAATATACACTTTTTTTTCCATTACTGACATCAATTTCATTATAATAATTAACCAAGTCTATATAAATCTCTTCAGCTATATTAAAATTCTTTATTCTAACATCAACATTTACAGTTTGATTTGGAAGTCCCAATCTATAGTTATATACTATAAAATCTTTTACCAATATCGTATCCACATATGCCATAGGCATAGTTATATACATACTATCAGTATAAGGTACATGCTCCTTAAGTTGCATCTTTGACTTTTTTAAAATTTCTGTTTTATAAGTAATAGCATGCATTGGAAGACCATTATTAATTTTAAATTCAAAAATATTTATCAGTTTATCAATATATTTTGAATTATAACTTATTCCTTCTGATATATTATTATCATAACAATTATTAAAAGAAGTAAATACTACATCAGCATCTGTATTTTTAAGTGTATCAACTAGTTTGATAAGTCCATCTTTATCAAACCAATCATCTCCATCTAATAATTTAAAATATTTACCACTTGCCTTCACTATATTATAATTATATACGCTACCATATCCACCATTTTCTTTATGAAATACTTTAAAAGTGTTTGGATATTTTTCTTCATACTGTTTGCATAAATTATATGAATTATCAGTACCACCATCATCTACAATTAATACTTCTATATCATCCATAATCATTGGAATTGTGATAGAATCTAATGTTTCTTTTATATATTTTTCAACATTATAAGCAGCTATTGAAATTGTAAGAAATTTTTTATTCATATTATTTATTCCATTTCATACTTTTTAATGGTTCCTTATTACTATTAAATTATTAAAAAAATATGTAACCATAGGATATATGTAAAAAATAGTTGGATTGAATGGGACTACATTTAATTGTGTATCAAAAACACCATGTATGGTAATAATTAAAAATGAAATTACTAAAACTACATTTTTTTTCTTATATGCCGAATATGTAGAAATCATTAAAAATATCACTATAATTATAAGCACTACTAACCCACTTTGAATTAAAATATTCATATATGCTGAATCAACATAAGTGTAATTTAAAGCATCAAGACTCATATCAGTTTGTTGACCAAACAATTTAAATCCCCATCTCATTATTCCATTATGTGTTAATTCAATTCTTCCACTTGTCAAATAATTCAAAAATGAAAACAGTTTTATATTAGGATTGTATATTAAAGATATAAAGTATATAGACAATGCTCCAAATGGATGAGAAAATATTGATATAAAACCAATAATTTTATAAAATAGTTCTATTTTGTATCTTGTAAGTATAAAATGCAGAATTAAGAATAAATTTATACATAGAAACACATTTTTAGTATCGGTTAAGATAAATAAGGCTATATTGAGGCATTCAATAACTATGTAATCTATTATTTTTTTTATATTTTCATTTAATCCAATCGCACATACAAGTGATAAAAAGAAATGTGGTAAAAAAGCCGGCAAAGTAAATCCTAAAGCATATCTAATTCTTTCTACTCCATATCTATATTCAATTTTTGTTCCATCACTAATTTGCAAAAAAATATTAGATAAAAAATTAAATAAAATCCCCATAAATAATGATAGAATAAATACTTTCATTATCTTTTTTATATCAATATTTCGTGTAGCAGCTATATATAAAAGTGAAACTAAACTGGCTCCTTCATGGTAGTTTCTATATGATATTATAAATACCAAGCCTATAATAAAAAATACCAATATTTCTTTTAAATGGAATTTGCCTCTTAAAAAATCATAGACATTTACAAGTATTATCAGTAAAAATGAAAGTTTAATGGCATTTGATGCAATACTCTTTATATACAAGTTCTTAGCAAAAACTGAAGAATAAGAAACAACTAAAAAAAATTGATATAAAAAAAAAGTTAAAAAAAACAAAACCTCATTGTAAATATCTAATTTATCATATTTAATAATTTTAAACATTCTTCTCCATTTATTATTGATTAATTTCTATAGTTGTACGACTAATAATATATTCTTTTAACATTGGCATAAAAAGTATCACCACTGGACTAAATTGTATAGCCATAAATCCAAGATCAAATGCTCCTCTAAGTGATATAAAGAAAATAACTACCAAAATAATGAGTTTTTTATTTTTATATGACAAATATGCAAAATATGACATAAAGCAAAGTGATAATACTGTAACTGCAAGTCCAAATAAAATTAATAATACCATTAGACTTGAATCGAGATAATAATTTGAATCTCCAAGCACTTCTGGTGCAGTTTGTCCAAAAAGTTTTACTCCAAATCTCATAATGGCATTATGAGTTAGTGCTAATCTTCCACTAACTATATTATTTATTACCTCTAATACCTTAATATTCTCATTATAAAATAGAGACATAAGATACATTCCAATACAAGCTATAAATGGAGATAAAATTGAAAGATAAGAAAATAAATCAAAGAACTTTGTATTTTTCAATTTATCAACTATCAAAAATAATATTATTACAAATACTGAATAAACAAATGGCGCTTTAGTATCAGTAAAATAAAACATAATAGAACTAATAATTATAAATATTAAAGATTCTATCAACCTAATTTTTTCTTTAATAAGTATATAAGCAAGAATTATTGATAAAAAATAAAACTGTCCAAGCGAAGCATAAAAAAAGCCAAGTCCATATCTTGTTCTTTCTACTCCACCAGCTCTTGCTTGCACAATATCTCCTTTAAACGGAGTAAATATACCAAGTAATAATGCAATAACAAATGCAATAATTGTTGCATAAATATAATATTTTAAAGCTTTCTTTCCATTTGTTTCTTTAAATGTAGATATTACTACAAGATTTGCAAGCACCATAACATTTCTGTAGTTATAAAATGATAAGGCAAGTACTATTCCAAGCAATAAGTAAATTATAATTTCTTTTTTTCCAAACCTACCTCGTAAAAAATAATAAAAATCACATAGCGCAAGTAGCAAAAAAGGAATAATTATTAGTGCCTGTGCCACTTTATAAATTTTATCATTAGATCTCATAAAAGCTGTTCCAGAAAATACAAAGAAAAAC
>CADCOW010000215.1 GCA_902803205.1 uncultured Eubacteriales bacterium
GAAACTAATAAATTATTTGTAACACACACTGCGAGAGCACATATTACCAAAAATATGACTAACATATATTGTATATAAATCATAACTCCATCTCCTCGCATTCATTTTTAATATTTTTATTTGTTTGACTTTCTATCTTAGCAATTAAATGACTGCATATAGGGCTTGATATCCAAAAGAACACAACAATACATACAAGCTTTAATGTTGTAAATGTTATTCCTTCGAAAAATACAAGACCAACAAGTATAAAAAGCATACCTAAAGTATCACAAGTTGCTGCTACATGCATTCTATTTAAAACATAATTAAGTCTAAATATACCTATTATTGCAAGTACAATTATAAGGAGCCCTACAAATATAAGAATTGTGCCAAGAGCAAGTCTCAAAATAGTAAGTATATCCATATTATTCTTTGCCCCCTTCCTTTAAATTTTTGAATTTTGAAAGATCATTTTTTTCATGAACATATCCATAAGCATATGTAAGAACTACTATAGATACGAAATTTATAAGTGCATACACAAGAGCAACATCTATAAGGAAATCCTCTTTCAAAAATCCTGCAATCATACAAATAAATATAATTATTTTAGTTCCTATCATATTGATACATATGATTCTATCTGCAACTGTAGGTCCAATAATTGATCTTAAAAATATAGCAATTATTGACAAAGAAAGTATTCCCATAGAAATTATAAATATTGTATTTTGAAAATTTTCTACCATAATTATAACTCCTCCATCTTTCTAAGCATCTTAACAAATATAGAATCATCCATTCCAGGTGCAAAACTTTTATCAAGACAATGAACCTTATACACACCTTTATCAGATAACTCAACTGTTATAGTTCCAGGTGTAAGTGTTATTGAATTAGCAAGTAGTATCCTATGTATAGGATTTTTCAAATCTGTTGTAAAGTAACAAAAACATGGCTCTATCTCTATTTCTTTGCTAAGCATAATACTTAAAACTGCAAAATTTGCTTTTAAAATTTCGATAATTAGCACTCCAAAATACATAATAGTCATAAGTGTTTCTTTTACAACATGTTTAGTTCCTCTTGATTCATGATAGAAAAACTTTTGGCTAAATACTGTGACTAAAAGTGAAAATATAATACCAAGAACTACTATCTCAGTTGTTATCTTTCCATTGAATATTACCCACAATATGAATAACAATACTATCACGGTTTCCCTCCTAAATATTTATTTTCAATAATTTATTGTAGTCATCTTTATTATTAACATTTAAAAAATATTTATCATCATCATCTATGTCTAAAAACTCATATTCGCACACATCTGCAAGTTTCATAACACTAAACTTATTACCAGTCAATATTTCTTCAATCTTTGGTATCAAACTCTTTTTATATACACCCATAAGTGGTTCATGATTACCATTATGTCTTATCATAACCATATCTATATCTTTTTCATAAGAGTAATTAATAATCTTTTTTATACTCATTCGTCTAACAAGTGGTACATCAACACTTATTACAAAGGCTCTATCATTTTGAATGTTTTTAAGTCCTATCAGTATACCAGATAGTGGTCCTTTCATAATCTCATCTTTTACAACTTTAGCATTTGAATTATTACCTCTATATCCAGATGCAATTATATCATTAATACCTATACTCTTTAATTTATCTATCTGAATATTAAGTAATGTTTCTCCATCAAACTTTAAATCACACTTATCTTCACCCATTCTACTTGATAGGCCACCTGATAAAACTATTGCCGAAACTTTACTATAATCATCCATTTAACCACCAATCTGATTCATATTTCTATCTGCATGGCTTCTACTTGTATACGAAAGTTCATCATGCTGTTTTGGTTTATGTAATATTGCCATCTTAAACTTCTCTTCTATCTCATCTTCACTTAAACCTTTTATAGATATTTCTTCATTACTATGAAGGCAAGGTTTAAGTTTACCATCAGATGTAAGTCTTATACGATTACATTCTTTACAAAAATGATTGCTAACTGCACTTATAAGCCCAACAAACCCAAGTGCACCATCTATTTTATAAAGCCTTGCAACTTGACCAATATGTTTTATATCATTAATTTCAGTTATTTTGTTATTACCATATTTTTCTTTTAACTTATCTATAACTATACTTGCTTTTATAAATGCATTTTCTTTAAAATCACCACTATCATACATTGGCATTAGTTCTATAAACCTAACATCAACATGATACTTTAAAGTAAGACTTGATATATCTACTACTTCATCATCATTGAACCCACCAATTAATACAGTGTTAATTTTGATTTTTTTAAATCCAAGTTTTAATGCTTTTTCAATTCCTGCCCATGCATCTTTAAATTCACCAATTCTTGTTATATATTTATATTTTTCAGCATTTAAAGTATCAAGGCTAATATTTATTCTGTCAACTCCTGCGTTTTTCAAATCATTTGCATATTCATTGAGTAAAATGCCATTAGTTGTTATGCAAAGTTCTTCTATACCTTCTATTTTTTTTATATCTGATGCAAGACTAACTATATCTTTTTTAATGAGTGGTTCACCACCAGTAAGTCTAATTTTTTTTACCCCCAGTTTTGCAGCCACTCTTGACACTCTTAATATCTCTTCATATGTAAGCATTTCATCATGTGATTTTTTGCACACTCCATCAAGTGGCATACAATATCTACAACGTAAATTACATCTTTCAGTAACTGATATTCTTAAGTATTTTATTTCTCTATTATAATTATCCTGCATACAAAGCAATTAAAAAAATCACTATTTTAGTGATTTATACAATCATACATTTTTTATACAATCAAAAACTAAATTCTTTACCTTAATACTCATTATCAAATTAAAAATAAAAAGCATTATAGCCTCCACCAAATATAAAAAATTTATGTAAAATTTATTAAATATATTATATTTTAATTTTTAAAATATGTCAATAAAAAATACAAATTCATATAGTTTATAATAATTATGCTAACTATAATATTGAATTAATGTATTCAGAAGGATTGAAAATATGCAAAAATGCAAAAATTTATACAGTATTGAATCTATCCCCTTTTATACGTACTTCTCCAACCATTTTTGTTATATGTTTCAAATCTGTATACTCTAATAATAATATTGCATATTTTCTTGAAGTTCCAAGTTCATCTCTAAGTTCACTCATTTTCATTTTGTCATGAGATTCTAAAAATTTATGTATAGTAAATATTGCTTTATCAAAATAAGTTTTATGTATATAATAATCATTTGACAATTTAACAAGTTTACCTTCCTTTGTTAAATCAACAATAATTTGTCTAATTTGTAATTTATACTGATTAGGTTTTCCAGTAGCAAATTCATTTACAACATCTTGAGTTAGTGGCAATTCATATTTAGCATCAATATACTTCTTCTCAATATCATTAAACTCTTTTGCCTTTTTATCATCAATTACAACTTTAAAATCTGCATTTGAAATTAAATCATCAATTTGATTTAATATCTTTTTATCTATCATATAGTTTAATAAGTTTTCAAATGATGTATCACCTACTTTAGTATATCTCTTAAATAAAATTCCCTTTAACTCTTCTTTTTTTATACCTTTTGCTATTGGATTTTCTTTATGAAATTTATTTAATATATCTATAATATATTTTTTTGTTCCATCAAAGAATCTATTTGAAAGTACTGTTGAATCATCATTTATCTCATAATACTTTCCTTCGCTTTTTAATTTAATAGAATTTACTATAACTATTTCATTATTCTTATACAAATCATTTAGATAAAATTTTATAGTTGACACACTTTCATTCATCTTTTTAGCAAGGAAACTTATATTTGGGAAATCTATACTTGCATCATTAATCATTTCATGTAATACTTTTTTATCATCATTTGAATCTATGGCTTTAAAATGATTAAGTGCAACATCATTTTCTAACTTATATCTCTTTGATTCAATATTTAAAATGATACCACCACCACAAGTTTCTGCAGGACTAATAAAACGAACTATATACTTATCTCCCCTTTTTACAGGCACAGGTGTATCAAATTTAAATTGCACATATTCTTCATTAATTACTTTTACACTTGCTTCTATTTGTCTTGAGCCATAATTAAAATAAAGTTTCTCACCATTTTTAATTCTTCTTGTTACAGATTTAAACATAGTAATCTTACAATCAATTATTTCGCTTAAAAGAATTGAATCTTTAGTAGCAAGCACATCACCTCTTATAAGTTCTTCTTTTTTTACATTTAAAAGATTTATAGCTGTTCTTTGACCAGCAAATATAGATGGTTGTACTTGTCCAAAACTTTGAATTTGTCGAACTTTTACAACTTTTTGATAAGGATAAACCATAAGTTCATCACCAGTATCAATTTTACCCTCCATAAGTGTACCAGTTATGACAGTTCCAAAACCTTCCATTATGAAAATTCTATCAATTGGAAGTCTTGTCAATTCTTTTTGAATATTTCTATTCCCTACTTCCTTAACTAATTCAAGTATCATTTCTTTAAGTACATCTATATTTTGCCCTGTAAGACTTGAAACACATATAGATTTTGCATTTTCAAGATTAGAACCTTGAAGCATATCTTTTACTTGAATTTGCAAATTACTAAAATCTACTTTATTCTCAGAATCAAGTTTTGTGTAAACTACTATTCCTTTTTTTATACCAAGTGATTTCACTATTTCAAAATGCTCTATTGTCTGTGGCTTTATACCTTCTTCAAGTGATATAACAAGAAGCACTATATCTATACCACCAATACCAGCAAGCATATTTCTTACAAATTTTTCATGACCAGGTACATCAATAATTCCCACATGAATACCTAAGTCATTTGGGAGATTTGCAAAACCATTTTCAATGGTTATACCTCTTTTTTTCTCTTCCTTTAATCGGTCTGTGTCAGTTCCAGTAAGAGCCTTTATAAGAAAAGTCTTACCATGGTCCACATGACCAGCCGTTCCTATAATTACATTCTGCATAATAATCCTTTTATCTATAAGGCAAAGTAAACCTTATATAACTCTTATAATCTCTTCAACAAGTAAATCAATATCATCCTCAAGTATAGTTCTCACATCTATTAGTATTTTATCATGTGCCACCCTAACAATTACTGGCACATCCACATTTCTTAATTCTCTTTCTATTTTTTCTGTAGTTTTATCTTTTGATATTATAGACACTGCATATCCATCAAGATATACATAAGGAGCAGTTCCACCACCAACTTGGTCTTTTATCTCTTCTATACCTATCTCTACTTTACTTTTAATTTTACTTTTAAGTAAGTTTGCAATATTTTCTGCTTTTAATTTCAATTCATCATTACCAATGGTAATCATATTAAGTATAGGTATATTCTTTTTAGCTCTCTTAATATCATAATATTCAAATAATGTTGATGTAAGAGCCGCTATAGTAAATTTATCTACCCTAAATGCTCTTGCAAGTGGATGTTTCTTCATTTTATTAATATATTTTGCTTTACCTATAATTATACCTGCTTGTGGTCCACCAAGAAGTTTATCACCACTAAATAATATAACATCTGCTCCCTCTTTTACAAGATTTGGTACATTAGGCTCATCTATCCCATAATCAGATAAATCAACAAATAAGCCATTTCCCATATCATATATTACTGGTAAATTATATTCATTACCAAGTGGCACTAATTCATCTAATTTTGCTTCTTCTGTGAAACCAACAACTCTATAATTACTTGTATGCACTTTCATAAGTGCACCAGTATTTTCATTTATATTATTTTTATAATCAGAAATTTTTGTTTTATTTGTAGTCCCAACTTCTTTAAGTATAGCTTTACTCTCACTCATAACATCTGGGATTCTAAATGAGCCACCAATTTCTATAAGTTCTCCTCTTGATATTATAACTTCTTTTTCATATGCAAGTGATGCAAGAACAATTATTGTTGCTGCAGCATTGTTATTTACTACCATAGCTGCTTCACAGCCTGTAAGGTCAGTAATTATTTTTTCTATATGTGATTGTCTATCTCCTCTTTCACCTTTTTTTAAATCATATTCAAGATTTGAATAATTATAAGCAACATCAATCATAGCATTTGTTGCTGCTTTAGATATAACTGCACGACCAAGATTAGTATGAAGCACAGTTCCTGTCGCATTTATAACTCTTCTCAAACTATGTTTAGATTTTTTTTCAACTTTATTAATTACGCTTTTTATAATTTCTTTGTCATCTATATCTTTAGTTATGCCATTAAGTACATTGGCTCTTGTATCAACCAAAACTTCTCTTATACAATTAACTAAAAAATCATGTGGAATATTTTCCACTATAAGAGCCATCTC
>CADCOW010000216.1 GCA_902803205.1 uncultured Eubacteriales bacterium
AGACCCACTTTATAAAGAAGCAAGTTTTAAACCATATATAATTGCTTCTATGATTTTCCTTGCTAAATTTAAAGACCCAGTAGCAACACTTAAAGCACTTGAAAAAGCAGGTAAAGAAAGAGTACATGCTTAATATTTTTTAAACTTTATTAGTATAGTTTAGTTATGATAGGAGACAATAAATGACAAGCACAAAAATAAGAGTCGTGTCTTGGATATTAATTATATGTATGATTTTATCTTCAAAAACTATGTTCGTTTTTGCTGATACATTTAATATGTCAAATGTTGAATTAATTGAAAACGACACATATGTAGAAAATGAGATAAAAGAACGTTCGTCAGAATCAGATGTAAAAGATTTTGATAATGATGAAGATGATAATCTTGTTGGTATTGAATATAGTGAGGAACCTGAAGAAGACATATTAGATGAAACTAAAAATGATGAAACTTTTGAATTTACTGACATGGATATTAATGAAGCAAATGAGAATGAATTAGAAAATACTCAAATAATTGTATCTGAAATAGATGTAACTGAAACAAGTGCAACTGAAATAGATGAAACTGAAACAAGTGCAACTGAAATAGATGTGACTGAAACAAGTATAACTAAAATAGATGAAACCGAAACGAGTATAAATGAAATAGATGTAACTGAAACGAGTATTAATGGAATAGAAACAACAGAAACAAGTTTAACCGAAGCAAATACAACTGAAATAAATATAACTGAGATTGATACTACTAATAATATAGAAACTACAGTTGCAAATCAAACAGATAATTATGAATACATTGTAAACTTTTTTGGAACTTCCAATGATATAGTATATAAAGTTAAGTATGATAAAAATTTATCTGATGACTGGCATACATATAACGGAGTGAATGAGACAACTTGGGATACAGTATTTTCTGATAGTGAAAGTGTCGCGAGTGAAAGTGACATAACTTTAAATAATCCTATAACTCTTAAAGGCTCTACTTCGTATAAGATATATGAAGAGATAGTAGATGATGAGTTTACAGCAACAAGAACTTTAAGAGGTTGGAGTACTATTGAAGGCGGGGAAGTAGAATATAGCCCAGGAAGTAATATTTCTGATGTAAGTTTATTTGACACCACAACTCATGAGATTATACTATATGCGATTTGGAGTGATAGAGTAGAATCAAAAGTTTTTGAATGGCATTATATGGAATATGCTGGTGCAGTTGATTATGACCATACACCAACTGAATATAGAGTTTTTAAAGTATATAAAGATTCGCCAGGCGGAAGAGATTATTACTGGGATACTTTAGAGCAGAATCATGAACCATCAAATAGAGTAAATAATTATCAAGTTTGTGGTATGGTAAAACTTGAGATTAGCGATACTTATGATTATACTGCAGTTCCAAATATGCATTCGTTTGATGGTAGCATTAGAATATTTAGCACAACAGATACTTTGCGAGCATATCTTGTAAATGAATTTTGGAATAATTCAAGTGCTGAAAGTTTTAAAATAGGACTTTGCTATAAGAATATAGATAATATAGAGATACTTAATCCACCAACAAATGTAAATTATAATTTAGGTGGTACATTTACAAGTGTGGATGGATTAAAAATAAGATATAATTATACTAATGCTGATAGTTCTGATATTACATTAAATGATGCGACTATTGGTGATTTTACATTTAATCCTGCAAGAGGAACAGTGCTTCCTAATACTCCACAAACTATAAATGTTCAAGTTACTCATAAAGGAAATATAGTTAATGATACATTCGCTATATATGTTGGGGATACAATTCTTAAATTAAAATTAACTCCAAGTAATGGTGGAACTTTTGGTGCAGGACTTAATGATAGTATAAGTTTTACTACTGTAACTGATTTTGATAATTATAAAAATAATGTAAATATAACTGGGATTGGTGGTTATGAATATATAAATGAGTGGTCTGATGGAACTACAAATAATATAAATGTAACATCTTTTGTATGGGATGGAACCAGCAATGTGACACTCACAACAACCTTATCTCCACAATTAAAATTTGTGATAAAAGATTCAGATATAGTGAATGCACATTTTAATGCAGGTGATAAAACTACATTCAATAGAAATGAAGGAAGTTTATTTGTATCTGCTCCTACAGTCGTTTGTCAAAATGGTTATCATTTTGAAGGCTGGGTAAAAAATGGGACAAGTACTGTAGTAACTTCTGATAGCATTACATATGCTAATTCATTTAATCCTGATGCACCTGTTATATATACTGCTAAAATTTCAAATATAATAACATATAGAGTTACATTTGAAAATAATTTAGATTCAAGTTATCATCTTTTAGATGCTTGGCCAGCTGATATAACAATAACTACCACAAGCACTACTTTTAATCCAGGAGTTACATTGCCAAATTTCAAATATTTAACTGATGATTATTCAAGAAGATTAGAAGTTTCTAATTGGCATTTAAATGTTGCTGTATATCCATATTCATATACGAGAGCGCCTCTATTTAATATAACAAATGCAAGTTGGTTTGATAGTAATCATGTGTTGAATGTGCGAATTCAAAATACAAATCTTGTCTATGAGCCTAAATTTACTGTTTATAAGCAAGATGGTTCTTCAAGTGTTCATATTGATTTATACCGTTATGATCCAAATGTATTAACAACTTTAACTAATTTTTTAAATATCACAAATGATGATTTTATCGGATTTTATAAATTTGGTACATCAGAAGGATATGATTATAATAAAAATACTGATAACCGTTTAACAATTAATCAAGTTATAGAAGATTTTAATGAGTGGAAAGATTTGCCAAATCCAACTGATATAAGATATGGTGCTATATACTTATATTATGATTCAATACGAATGATTAGTAGGCCTAATAAGACAAACTTTCTTGTAGGTGATACATTTGATTTATCAGGTATAAAAGTTGAAGTGCATTATGATAATTATCCAACTCAAATTGTATCTTATGATTCAAGTGATCCAAAGTGGACTTTTGACCCACCACTTTCAACTATGGAAAGTACTGCAGGCACTTATTATCCTGGATGCTATTATATGGGTCATATATATGCATGGGATTCATCAAGTGCAAATAATAGAATTCAGATTAGGGTTTTAGCAAATGCACCAAGAATTGGTATAGGAATTGAGCCTCTTATTGGTGGTACCTATGATAGAATTGGCTCAATGTATTATGTGCAGTCTCAAACTGATTATATTGATCAACTTCGGTTTTTAAGGCAGTATAGGACAGTAGTAAATAGTGGATGGCGAAATATAAACGACTGGAGTATAGTAACGCCAACAGGAACTACATATACATCTACACCAGAAAATTTTATATGGGATGGCACAACTGATGTAGATGTCATAAATCATTTATCACCACTCCTCACTATATCAATAGATGAGACAAAAGGAACAGTTTTAAACACACATAGAGTTTTTCATAGAAAAGAAAGAGAAACTTTTGAATCAGCAAGTTTTGATATGAATCTTGCCGAAGGATATAATTTTGTTGGATGGATAAAAGAATCAGATGGAACTATGCTTTCTAATTTGACTTGGGATGAGACATTTGATGATACAAGACCAACAAAGTTTACTGCAAGTTTTTCTACAATACCAAAAGTTCTACAAAATATTTCTTTAAAAGCAAGTCCAAGTAAACTAAATTATATTGTTGGAGATAAATTTAATCCTACTGAGCTTAAGATAGATTTAAATTATAATTATGGTTTGCCTTCTGAAATTATTTATAATGATTCTACAAAAGATGATTTTACATTTAGTCCAGCAACTACAAGTGAATTGACTACTACGGATACTATTGTAAGAATCACTTATCAAAATGATAAATATATTGACTTGCCTATAAATGTAATTCCAAAAGAGATTGATACTATAAGTGTGGAAAATAATCCTAATAAGATTGTCTATTTTGAGAATGAACATTTTAATCCAGATGGCTTAGTTTTAAAATTACATTATAATAATGGCAATATAGATTTTGCAACTTATAGTGAATTGACTCAGAGTGATTTTGTATTTAATCCAAATTTAGATACTGCTCTTACAACTGCAAATACAGTTGTTACTATAATATATGAAGGTCAAGATACTGAAATTGAGATAGTTGTTACAAGTTCTGACCCAGATCCAGACCCAGACCCAGATCCGGACCCAGGTCCAAGCCCAGACCCAGGTCCAAGTCCAGATCCAGACCCAGATCCAGACCCAGGTCCAAGTCCAGACCCAGGTCCAAGTCCAGATCCAGACCCAGGTCCAAGTCCAGACCCAGACCCAGACCCAGACCCAGATCCAACACCAACACCTACTCCAACTCCACCAAGTGGAGGAGGAGGTAGTTCAGGTGGTGGTGATAGTGCAAATTTAGTAGTAGGACCATTGGCAAATAGTATTCATACATTAAGAGTGAATGAAGTAAAAACAATTAAAGGTGTACTTAATAGTGACTTGGGTTCATGGAGATATGATCCTGTAAATGATAAATGGAAATTTAGTGCTGTAAATAATGAGGGCGTTTCAGTTGATGCGATAAATGGATTTTATGTGCTGACAAAAACAAATCATCAATTGATAAATGGAATTAATAATGATACTGTTGCAAATACTACTTATTATTTTGATGCAAGTGGAAATATGATGACAGGTTATATAATCACTGCTGATGCAAAAACATATTATTTTGAAACTATAAAAACAAATGCTGAAGGGATGATGGTTACTGGTTGGAAAGAAATATTGGGATCTTGGTATTATTTTGGAGCCGACGGTGCAATGCTTATAAACAGTTTGACACCTGACGGATATATGGTTGGATTAGATGGAAAATATATACAATAGTATATCGAAAAACTAAAAGAGAGTAAATGCAAATTTTTTGAATAAATATGAATTAGAGTAACAGTATTAAAGGAGCAAATTATGGATTACATTGGAAAAAGTAATTTAAGAGTAGATGCTTATGCAAAGGTAACAGGTACTGCAAAATATACAGCAGACCTTGCACCAAAAGACTGTTTGATTGCCAAAGTAATGCAGTCAACTATTGCTAATGGTGAAGTAATTAGTATGGATGTAAGTGAAGCAAAAAAAGTACCAGGAGTTGTAGGGGTTTTTACTTGTTTTGATGTTCCTAATGTAGAGTTTCCAACTGCTGGTCATCCTTGGTCAACTGATCCTAAACACCAAGATATAGCTGATAAAAAATTATTAAATAAAAGAGTTAGATTTTATGGTGATGATATAGCGGCTGTTGTAGCAGTTGATAATGTTGCTTGTGATAAGGCACTCAAACTTATAAAAGTTGAATATAAAGAATATCCAGTTCATACAGATGCTCGTTCAATGTTAAATGATAAAGATGCCCCACTTCTTCATCCTAATTGGAGAAAAGATAATGTAATTGCTCATACTTCATTTAAGTCAAGTGATGACTTTAATTATGATGAAGCAAAAAAGAAGGCAATAGCTGAATACGGAGAAGAAAATTTAATTGAAGTAGTAAAGAATGTAAAAACTCCAAGAATATCACATTGTCATATTGAACTTCCTATTTCATATGCTTATGTAGATGCAAATGGAAAGGTAACTGTAGTTGCATCAACTCAATTACCTCATATTTGCCGTAGAGTTATAGCTCAAGCACTTAACATTTCTTGGGGTAAAGTAAGAGTAATTAAGCCTTATATTGGTGGAGGCTTTGGTAATAAGCAAGATATGCTTTATGAGCCTCTTAATGCTTGGCTTTCAGTTAAATGTGGTGGAAAACCAGTGATGCTTGAAGTGCCAAGGGAAGAAACAATGGTAGGTACAAGAACAAGACATCCAATGGATGGGGATGTAAGAGGACTTGCTACAAAAGATGGAAAACTTTTATGTAGAGAGTTAATAAATTATAGTACCAATGGTGGATATGCTGCACATGGACATTCTATAACTGCAAAATGTGCAGGTATTTTTCAAAATTTATATAAAAATCCTCTTGGAGTAAATTCTGAGGCATATACAGTATGGACAAATGCACCAACAAGTGCTGCTATGCGTGCTTATGGTGTACCACAAGCTGTGTCATTTGCAGAAACACTAACTGATGATATTTGCCAAATAGGTGGATTTGATCCTTTGAAGTTTAGAATGGATAATCTTTGCGATGAAACTCTTGATGCAGGTGGAGTTAAGTTTTATACCTATGGATTAAAAAAGTGCCTTGAGATAGGTGCCGAAAAAATAGGTTGGAGTAAGAAAAGAGAAGAATACAAAAATCAAACTGGACCT
>CADCOW010000217.1 GCA_902803205.1 uncultured Eubacteriales bacterium
TCTTAAATGTAGATGAATTGATAGTAGTTTTTTCTCCATCATAACATATAGCACCACCATAAGTGCCTGCACTATTTTCTTCAAATGAACATTTATCTATTTTTAATTCTGCACCTTTTGCTGATGGAATATATATAGCACCACCATTTCCATCTGCTTTATTTTTATTAAATATAGTGCTTCCTACATATAAAGTTCCACCATTTGATGTATTCATACATATAGCACCACCATTTTCAGTAACCCTATTATCAATAAAATTACATCCTACTATATAAGATGTTCCACCACCTACATTTACAATACCATTACTTCTTGTAGCTATACAATTTTTAAAATCTACATCATACATATTAAGTGAATTATTTGCAGTGATTACAGAACCGAAACCGTGAGACATAGACCAGTTAGCTATAGTATAGCCATCTTTCATATATTCTTTACAAATATTATTTCTGAAATTATTTCTTATCTCTACATCATCAAACACTAAATTGCATATACCATCTGTATCTGTTCCATATATATTTACATTACGAGCAGAAATAAGTGGATCTTCTCTATTTATAATTCTTGACATAGTTGCAGGCCACTTAACACCAAATTGATCAAGATAATATATATTCTTGTCGGCAGTAATTGTAGATGTAATTGGAGTTCCTATTGGATTCTCACGACAATTACATAAATATACTGTTCCCTCGCCAAATATCTTACTTGCAGAAGCAAATACTATATCTATACCATTGGTGCAAAGATAAAGTGTAACTCCACCTTTAACTTCTATTGGGTGAGTTAAAGTAAATTTATCATCTCCTGCATCGTTAAGGAATGCAAAATATTTATTAGTTGTTATACTGATAGTTGATATTGTTTTCTCTACAAGTTCTGGGATACCACCATCTCCTTCACTTGCATTTATACCTATATATGTCACATTTGATGAGTGTTCATTAATTCTTGCACCTGTATATACATTACTAAGGTGTCCTGTACAATTTGCTATGCCACAAGGCCTATGAGCAGCTGGTCTTCCATTTGCTGGGTGATTTGTATTATTGCCACTTCCAAAAAGCCCATAATCATTTTCTGTGACTTGTGGAATTAAACCAAGTTTTAATCCCAAACTAATTTCATTTATAACATTTTCATTTGGACTAATATCTAAAAGGCTTTTATCAAGTTTATCTATATCATCTATAACAACATCATTTGAATTGTTTTCGCTATTATTTGTAGTTGTTTCCTCATCTGTTGTGCTTTTTTCACTTGTTGTAGTTTCTTTGCTTGTTGTAGTTCCTTCACTTGTAGCAATTTCTTCACTTGTAGTAGTTTCTTCATTAGTTGTAGTTTCTTCATCTGTAGTCTCATCATCACTTCCACTTCCAAAAAGTGAATTAAAGAAACCAGAAACAGAACTACTTATCATAGATAATACACCTTTTTCTTCTTTTTCTTCTAGTACTGTTTCTTCAGTATCATCTGTATCATCTTTTGCAACTTCACTTGTTCCATTTAAAACATTTAAAATTTGTTCATTTAAATCATCAGTGTCTAATACATAAGTGTTTATAGCTGTTAATTCATATAAACCATCTACATATCTATCATTGTCTTTGGTACTATTTTTATATTCTAAATTTATATCTTCATCTTGTTTAGTAGTTTCACTTTCAGTACTATTTTTTGCATCTGAAATTGTAGCTATAACCTCTTCTACAACTATATTATCATTTGTTGTCTCTGCTGTATCAGTTGTTTCTGTTGTTTCAGTTGTCTCTATTATTTCTGTTGTTACAGTTGTTTCTGCATTTATTGTAGTTAATTCTCCTGTAGTTGTTTGGTTTTCACCAGTTGTTTCTATGGTTTCTATAGTTTCTGTTGTCTCATACTCTTTAATAGTAGTTTCTACTTCTCCAATAGTAGTTTGATTTTCAGTTGTTGTTTCAGTTGTTTCTGTAGTTTCATCTGTTTCCTCTGTATTAGTTGTAGTAGTAGTTTCATCATCATTATTATTCTGATTTTCAGTAGTAGTTTCCATACTTTCATCAGACTCTTCACTACTATTATTTTCTATGGTTGTTTCTTCATTTGATTTTTCATCTTTAGTAGTTGCTAACTTAGTGTCATCTCCATCAGAAACATCACCAGTATTATTACTTCCTTCTTTTATATCTGTATCAGTAAATCCTGCAACTGTAGGTTCATTTATAACAGTTTCAGTTGTCTCATTATCGTTTATAGTTTGTGTTTCTGTAGTTTCATCAGTATTTACAGTTTCTTTACTGTTTGTTGTCTCATCTTCTTTATTTTCTATAATAGATGATGTAGAAGTGATGTTTTCTTTAATAGTTTCCTTATCATTATCATCATCTATTAACTCTTTTATTTCTTTCTCTTCTAATTCAACTACATTTTGTTTTAACTCTAAATCTTCTGCATCATTTGCAGTTGCTTTCATAATGACTATAAGAGAATCATTTCCATATTCAGATTTTAAATCTTCTTTTACTTTACCTACAACTTTTATCTCATCATCAGTTGCCTTTACATCTTCTACTTTTACTTCTTCTTTAGCATATTTTCCAAGGCCAAGTTCTTGTTGCCACTTATCTTTCTTAAACGGTAATGTATCTGGAGCAGTTCTTGTAGCTATCTTTACACTATCTTTAAGTTTCCATTTAATATTTACATTTATAATTTTCTTTTCACCAAGATTATTGCTTACCAAAACTCTTGCAGTCTTTGCAAGATAATCTTCAAGTTTATCTATATCACTTTTTGTTGCATCATTACTAGTTAATAAATTTACCTCTCCCTTTGTAGCTATAAATATTTTTTCAACTTTCCAAGATACTACTGCCACTGTAGCTATGACAACTCTTGAATAAGTTGCAAGTTCTACATTTTCACTCACTTCACTTGCTGTTGATTTTACTTCACTTTCTGTTGCTGCTACTGTCTCACTCTCGGTTGATGTTTTTATAATTTCACTTTCACTTGCAGTTTTTATTATCTCACTTTCACTTGCTGTCTTAGTTATTTCACTTTCAGTTGCACTTGATATATACTCCATCTCTGAATCAGTTGCTATATTTTCTTTTGTAGTTTCTGATTCTGTTGATACACTTTCTATTTTTTCTATTTCACTTATAGTAGAAATTGGTTCTTCATCTACTATATTATTAATTTTTTCTGTATCACTCTTTGTTGCATTATCAACTGTTGTCTCACTGCTTGATTCTGTAGTTGATTCATTTTCACTTACTGTAGTTTCATTTTCATTTTTTGTTGTCTCATCTTCTTTTACTGTAGTTTCTTCTTTGCTTTCAATAGTTGTTGGTGCTTCACTTGTTGACTCACTTATTGACTCACTTGTTGACTCATTTGTTGATTCGCCTATTGATTCACTTGTTGACTCATTATTAGATTCGTTTGTTGATTCACTTGTAGAGTCCCCTACCGATTCATTTGTTATTTCTTCTTTCCAAGTACTTTGTTCTGTGTTTTCACTACCTTCAGTTTTATATTCAGTTGTTGTGGTTTCCTCTTCTTCCTCTTCTTCTCCGGTTGTCTCTTCATCATCTTCAACTTTTACTGTTGTAGTTGTTTCATTTTCTTCAGGCTCTTCCTCATACCCAGTCTTTTCAGAATTGTCAGAATCTTCTTCAGCATTCAAAGCAATAGAACCATTAGGGAGTTGGTTCTCTATACCATCACTAGTACTAGTGCTTGTGTTATCAGCACCTTCTTCATTATTCAAAGCATTGTCAATGCTCGTTTTGACCTTTTCTTTCAATTCATCGCTTATATCACCTTCCGCATCATACTCCGCATAATACTTTACACTTTGTTCGTATTGATACCTTTCTTCTTGATAAAGATAATAATAATTCTTTATCTCCTTTTCATTAATAGCTGCATCATAAACTAACTGGCTAACACTACCAGCAAATACAGCAAATCCTGATGATGCAATAACATTTGCAACTATCAAGACTGTCGCGATGACTTTTTTCATTTTAAACCTCGTCTTCATAATTTTCTCCCTAAAATTTTTCTGACTAAAACTCCTTTATTCTATACTTATACAAGCACCTGTTGCTTTATCAAATGTATACCTCCTGCCATCTAAATATATTGTACCACCTTCAAGCATTTTTCCATCTTTCTCCATATAATAATATTTACCATCATATACTATAAGTCCAGTTATCGCTATTCCTTCTTCATCAAGACAGTAATAATATCCATCTATTATCATCCAACCTGTTGCTATCTCTGTTGCTCTTAAAACACCTGGAACTTCTTTATAAAGTAAAAAACATCTCTCCCCTACATCATTAAATTTCCAATAACCATCAACTCTTGATATATAATTTTTTTTGCCTATCACTGGAAATCTTTTTATACTTACTTTTCCTTTTCTAAGTATGCCATTTTCATCAAACACATAAGTTTTTCCTGCTATGACTGTCTCGCCTGTTATAAGTTCTCCTCTTGAATCTGCTTTTTGTGAAAAATAGTAAAAGTCTCCATTGTATTTTGCAAAGCCAGTAATCATATTTCCATTTTCATCTACTGCATACCAACTATCTTTTCCCTTATCATTTATTTTATGAATCCATGTATTATAATAAATTCGTAGCATATTACCATTTGAATCTAAAATTTTAAATTTCCATTCATCTGTGTATGGATCATAATCCCACACACCATCATCCGTCTTTAATTTTGTTAAATCTGTATTTACTGTATTTGTATTCATTGTATTTGTTGTTGTCTGATTTGTATTTTTAGTTGTGATTTGAGATACTATATTATTTTCTATGTTACTTATATTGCTATTTATGTTGTTACCATTTGCATCTACTCTTAAACCACTTGGATATTCAATTACTCCATTCACAAAATATGTAATACCATTTGGCATTTTAACTGATCCATCAGTGTAATGAATAGTTCCATTTGCTTCCATAATCACTCCATCTGGATACACTACTGAACCATCTGCATGATAAATTGTTCCATCCTCACCAATTATATCATCACCAGCATAATACACTTTTGCTTTTCCAATTTCAGCATTTATACTTTTATCTATTGCTTGTGTTTTAACAATTAAACAGTTGGTGGATAAAAATACCACCAGCAAAAAATATATTATTTTTTTTGCCCCCCATAATTTCATACTCATAGCATCAAAAATAATTTTTGCAACCAAAAATTACAAATGAGCATATTCGCCCATTAATATTATTTTTTTAATTTTACTTAAAAAATGTTTATTTTACAACATTTTTTAAAATTTTTAATAAATTCTTAATAAATGTATATACTATGTTTCCTATTATTCTTGATTTGAGTAACGAAAAAGAAGGCTTAAATTAGCCTTCTTTGAGTAGCGGGGATAGGATTTGAACCTATGACCTCCGGGTTATGAGCCCGACGAGCTACCAAGCTGCTCTACCCCGCGATAATATGGTCAATTCTATTGACCTTTAAAAAATGGGGCGTATAGGGCTCGAACCTATGACCCCCTGCTTGTAAGGCAGATGCTCTCCCAGCTGAGCTAACACCCCATTAAATATAAATATATAACAATTTGACAATTTTATATTTTTGTCTAAAATAATTGTTTACCTGGATGGGGGTGGATTCGAA
>CADCOW010000218.1 GCA_902803205.1 uncultured Eubacteriales bacterium
ATGTCGCACCCTGTGTGGGTGCGTGGATTGAAATAGTAGGTGATGTTATAAAGCACAATGGCACAAAGTCGCACCCTGTGTGGGTGCGTGGATTGAAATAATAAAATGTATATTATCTCTTTAACCATTGCTGTCGCACCCTGTGTGGGTGCGTGGATTGAAATACTAATAAGATAGACAGAGACAAAAAAAGAGAGAGTCGCACCCTGTGTGGGTGCGTGGATTGAAATTTGTCCATTATACATTGGACCCAACCAATTATTAGTCGCACCCTGTGTGGGTGCGTGGATTGAAATAGGTATAAGTTGCAACCGCTTAATGTCGCATGGGAGTCGCACCCTGTGTGGGTGCGTGGATTGAAATATTTCCCCCTTGATTTTAATTTTATTTTTTGTTGGTCGCACCCTGTGTGGGTGCGTGGATTGAAATACTGATAAGGAAGATACGACAAATAAGTTTAATGTCGCACCCTGTGTGGGTGCGTGGATTGAAATACAGCAATACCTGAATTTGAAACATTGCTAACTGTGTCGCACCCTGTGTGGGTGCGTGGATTGAAATAAAAACAGTATCCTCCTGTTTTTTAATTATTTTTAATACTTTATTTGCAATTCGTTTATTTGCTTACTGTGTATATTTGTTATTTAATAATGGGCTATTTTGGTATTTTTCACACATTCTTTGGACTTTTTATCTATTGTTGCCTGTTCCTTAGTTTCTTTCTATGCTTATTGTCTCGCTGTTTCAATTTCTGCTTTTGTTGGAGGTCTAAAAGCATACATTGTAAATGACTCAGTTATTTACCATCTAACTACAAAAATATAAAAAGTATCCCAACTCCATATAAAAATAAAATGAGATAAATTAAAATATTTATAAAATAGTAACATTGAATCAGCATACTTTGCCTCACAAGGTCAAAAAGACTGCTTTAATGACTTAGGTGTAGAGAAATATGAGATAGTTGCGACACTTGACAATAAGACCACTGAAATATGTCAGGGCTTAGACGGTAAAGTGTTTGAAATGAAAGAGTTTGAACCTGGTGTAACCGCTCCCCCATTCCATGTAAATTGTCGTAGTACCACTGCACCTTACTTTGATGATGAGTTTTCACTTGGTGAGAGGGCGGCGAGAGGCGAAGATGGAAAGACTTACTATGTGCCTAGTGATATGACTTATAAGGAGTGGAAGGGGAAACAGGAAGAGTTAAGTGAAAGGGAAAGAGAGGATGAGCGATATGGTAGGAATAAGTCAACTGCTATTAATAAGACATATATTGAGAGTGGCGAATATAGAAAGAAATTTGATAAAATGACAGATAATGAAGAAGTCAATAGAGTCTTATATCAAAAGGCAAAAGAAATGCTGTATCATAGAAGTGGAACTAACTTTGAAGATATGGTTTGGGTTGACGGCAATACTGGAAAAATAATATTTATTAAGCAAAATGAAACAAAACCTGAATCAATAAATTATTCAAAAAAATTATTGAAAAAACTTGAAAAGTATGATAATATAATAACATTGCATACACATTCAAGAAGTATGCCACCTAGTCCTGATGACTTTAACTCAAAACTAGAAAAAGGATATGCAAAGTCTTATGTGTTGTGCCATAATGGTACTATATATGAATATGGTGGTGGCGATGAAATTAATAATTTATTATGGACAATGTATAGAGATAAATTGGTTGGTGCCACTGAAAATGAAAAACAAATATTTGCACTAAATCAATTAAAAAAGAATTATAAAATAATTTTTGAAGAGGTTGTTTAGTATGAAAAATAAATATCATGAAGATGATAGTTTTAAGCCCATACCTGATTATATTAAAAATATGACATCTGAGGAATTAGATAAAGCGATTAACGATATTCTAAAGAAAGATGGTAAAATTAAAGATTAAGTTAAATTTAATATTATATTTTTAAAAGCAACTCGCAAGGTTGCTTTTTTAATAAAAAAATAGACTTCTGCCGAGTTTACGGAGTGCATACCAAAGATTACTCTATGGCAGGGCAAGATTACTTACCAGTAAATCGCAACTTTTAACAGTAGTAAAGTAAGTATTGGCAATATGATTAGGAGCTTCTAAAATTTTATTTATTTTGTTTTCAATTTCAAGTTGTTTGTTGATTGCATTAAATACAGGCAAGTTGGTTTTAAAAGTTTTAGACATAACACCTCCTATTTCATTATTAGTAAGTGTGTTTGAATAGTTAGCGACCCCACTTCAAAATGTTAATCTCATAATCGCTTATGAGTTCGGACTTTGTCTTAAACCTTGATAGGTTTCTCCGTGTAAAGTCTCTACACCTTACTGAATTATCAGTCTTGGCTCGGCATAATCTATTTGAGATATTATAACATAAAATTTAAGCAAGTGAATAGCTTGCTTTTTTATTGGAGGGAACAAAATGGAAAACGAAAACAAAGTATGTCTTGAAATAGACAAGAAAGAAATCGCTGAAAAAGTAGTAAATGTAATTATTAATGGATTAGAAGAAAACGTAAGGAACTCAGTTGAAAATAAATTTGAAAGATTTAACATTATATCTCTTGGCAAAATCAAAATGGGGAGAATCTTTAGGAATGGTAAAGTTGATAATTATGAATATATTTATTTATTTATTGGAGAAGATGATATATGGACATTTGAGATATTAGATAATAATTTAGTGATAAAATTAAGAGATGAGTTTTAAGGAGCAAGTTAAATACTTGCTTTTTTATGAGTTTACAAAATTACCTATACAAATACCATAAAAGTATTGTATAATAAATTTGTTATGATAAACAATGTTAAAATTAAATCAATGATATTTGCAATACTTGCAGCAATTTTTTATGCTATAAATATACCTTTATCAAAAATATTATTAAATGATATAGGTTCGACTATGATGATATCTTCAAAAGATACATTTGAGATAGTGATATTAAAAGGTATATTTTCAGGAATTGGTTCATTTGTTATAGCACTATTAGTAAAAGAAAAAATACCATCAATTTATAATGCCATTAAAGTTTTATTACTTGGTTTTGTAGCATATGGTCTTAGTATATTTATGTATGTAAGAGCTCAAAAAGAATTAGGAGCATCTAAGACAAGTGCATTTTATTCAATAAATCCATTTATAGGTGCATTTTTAGGTTTTTTATTTTTGAAAGAAGAATTAGATTTAAACTATTATATTGCTCTTATTATTATGATATTAGGAACAATGCAACTTTAAAAATTAAATATGGCAATGTTTGTTTTTTAATAGACCCTTGGTTTGAGGAACAAGGAACAGGACATTCTGCTAAAGCAATCAAAATAGAAATGCAGGGTGTTAAGTGACCATAGATGAATGTAACAAAAGATGCAAACATTGATATATTTATTTAATAATAAAAAAGATTTTTAAGAAATATTACAACATATAAGAAGAAAGAATCAAGCTATTAACTAATGTATGATTTATTTATAAGATTTTTGTGATATGAATCAAGAAGAAAAAAGATTATATTTAATTAAATATTTATTAGATGAAAACAACAAATATCTTAATGTTGAAATTCCAAATGATGTTACTGCTCAAAAAAGATTACTTAGAAGTTTATTTAATGTGAGACTTCCTGCACCAATTGAAGATGGGTTTTTAAAAGTGCAAGATGAGTATTTGAAAGAAGAAACAAGATTTAAAGGAATAACAGATATAAAAGATTTAAAGCAAGTTGAAGATGAAATTTATTTATGGCAAGGTGACATTACAACTTTGAAATGTGATGCAATAGTAAATGCAGCAAATAGTGGATTAACTGGCTGTTATATACCATGTCATAATTGTATTGATAATATTATTCATACTTATTCTGGAATACAGTTGAGAAATGAATGTGATAGAATAATTAAAAACCAAGGGCATGAAGAAGAAACTGGAAGTGCAAAGATTACAAGTGCATATAATTTGCCAAGTAAATATGTTATACATACCGTTGGAACAATAGTGAATGGGAGTGTGACTTTAAAAAATAAGGATGAATTAAAATCGTGTTATATGTCTTGCTTAAAACTTGCTGATGAAAATAAACTTGAAAGTATTGCATTTTGTTGTATATCTACAGGAGTATTTGGATTCCCAAATGAAACTGCAGCAGAAATAGCAGTAAATACTGTGCGAGATTATAAAAAAAATTCAAAAACTAAGTTAGAGGTGATTTTTAATGTATTTAAAGAATGTGACTACGAAATCTACAAGAAGTTACTTGGAAGATATTAAGTTGCTTATTGAAAGTGTTGATGCTATAGTTGTAGGTGCTGGCGCAGGACTAAGTACTGCAGCTGGTTTTATTTATAATGGGGAAACATTTAAAAAATATATGTTTGATTTTATAAAAGAATACGGTATAACTGATTTTTATAGTGGAGGATTTTACCCATTCCCTACAAAAGAAATTATGTGGGCATTTTGGAGTAGAAATATATATGTCAATAGATATTTAGATGCACCAAAAAATACTTACCAAAAATTATTAAACATTGTTAAAGATAAAAACTATTTTGTTATTACAACAAATGTTGACCATCAATTTCAAAAAGCAGGATTTGATAAAAAAAGACTTTTTTATACTCAAGGTGACTATGGATTATTTCAATCAGTGAATAAAGATAATAAGAAAACATATGATAATGAAGATATAGTTTATAAAATGCTTGAGTCTCAAGGATTTGAAAAAAATGAAAAAGGTATATATGATATATTAGATGAAAAGAAAATATCAATGAGCATACCAACTGAACTTATACCAATATGTCCTGATGATGGGTCTAATATGACTTTAAATCTAAGAGCAGATGACAATTTTGTAGAGGATGAGGGATGGCACCAAGCATCTATAAGATATTCAAATTTTATAGATAGTATAAAAAATCAAAAAGTTTTATATTTAGAACTTGGAGTGGGCATGAACACACCAGTAATTATCAAATATCCATTTTGGAATATGGTTATTGAAAACAAAAAATCAAATTATGTATGTATAAATTATAATGAGGCATTTTGTCCTGATGAGATACTTGATAGGTCCATGATAATAAATGAGGATATTGATAAGGTATTAGATGACATAGTTAAGCATTAATATATTCATAAAAAATTCACTTACATAAAATTTTATAAA
>CADCOW010000219.1 GCA_902803205.1 uncultured Eubacteriales bacterium
AGGTTGAGCACTTGCAATCTTCCGTAAAGTGGCGAAATACGCCTTTACGATAATATGTCTCTTTGTCAATTACTTTATAATTCATTTTCTTCTCCCTTACAAACGTCGATTTGAATTATTCTATCATGAGCAACACAAATGTAAAAAAGGAGTATATTATATAATAATAACTTTAACATAGCCAACTTATGCTCTGATAATCATAATAACAAAATAAAAAACTTATGTCAAGAATTTAAGAGAACCAAATCTATACATCATGCTAATTCATTAAATAAACACATTTTTGACAAACAAATAGTTGACAAAAAAAATATTAAAGTGTTAAAATTATTCTTGGGGAAAATTCTATAAATAAAATATATCATAAATCAATTTACACCAAACTATGAAAGGAAAAGATAGTATAATAAACTAATAAATACTAAAATATTCAATCATCATTATACTTAGTAAAAAACATGAAAAAAAATATAACATCAATTTTGATAGTAACCCTAATAATTTCTTTATTTTCTTGTGCAAACACACCAAATTTAAATCATACAAATAATGATACAAACGCTAAAACTAACATCACAAATCAAACACAAGAAAATAACAAAGTATCAATAAACACGACTAATCAAACACAAAATAAAGATAACAAAAAGAGTGAATTAGTAACCAAAATTGAAAATTTTTTCAATAAAGAAGTTGTCAAAAAAGTGCTTGACGGGAAGTCTGTTAGTCAGATAGTCAATGAGACAGTAAAAAAAGTGCCTGATAAAGAAATAAAAAATATTGAACAACAATACCCAGAATTGTCATTCAGTAAGTCGAACTTTGAAAATGATGAAAAGACCTATAATTGGCTATCTATCGCATTGAAAGTGCTCATTAAAGACTCTATTGAAAGAGGGTATTTGACACAAAAACAAGTAGATGAATACAAAACTTACCTTACACTAATAGGAATCAATCTTTCAAATATAGAAATAAAAAAAGGAATGACAGATATAGAAATAGAGAACTTGTGCATAGCTCTTTTAGAAATTTTAGACAAGATTGCAAACCCTACAATCTTAAAGTTAATTGGTATTGATGTAAATGACCCTAATTTATTAGAGAATTTACTTAATGGAATTTCTTAAAAGTGAGCAGAATGCTCATTTTTTTATTCCACATTCTATAGAAATAACTAATTAATATAACATCTCCTAAATTTTATACTTTTTAAGTTCATTCTTATGAGCAACACTAACTCTATAACTTTCACAAGCTTTCTGAATAGTTTTATTGTGGGTCCAAGCAATTAAAATTTTATTCTTTATATATGGAAATGTTGCATTATACTGCTTAGCAAGTGCTGTTGCAAAAAACCAGGCACGCATCATTTCAACATAATACTTATTTGAGTCAATATCAATACTAATTTTTTCTATTTTAGATTGTTCGCTTTTACCTAATTTAGTTTTACTTATACGAGAATGATTTTCACCAAAACTGAGTTGCTGTTTTTTAATACTCTTAAAACTTATATCAGAAACCATCTTCAAATATTTCTCATCAAAATCATCATCCAAAAAATGACACATAATCATCCTTATAGCAAATCTAATTACATAAGGCTTTTTTGACTTAATCCACTTGCTAATATGCTTAAATAAAACTTCTTTATTTTTCTTAAAACATTTAGGGGAAAGTTTGTCACAAGTAGCCCAATTATCAATATATGACAAAAACTCATTAACTCTATTTATACAAGTGTCAAAATTTTTCATTTCTGACAAAATGAAAGCATGCAACTGATTTTCATCAAAGTATTTATGTGGCAACTCATTTAAAAATATTTCTTCATCTTTATCATTCAACATATCTTTTGCTAATTCTTTTAATGCTGGTGTCCTTACACCTAAAATTATTTTCTTATCTACAGTAGGCATAAGTTTTACTTGAAATTCTGCATATTTTTTATCTTTCATTTTATTTAATTTGTTTAACCACTTTTTCATAATTTTACCTCATAAAACCCTTAAAATATTATACCACAAACAAATTAAAATTTCATTAAACAATTGAAACATTAATAATTATATGATATAATAATTGTTCATCAAGAAATTGAGATGAAGGAGAAAAAATGAATTTTAAATTAAAAAATATACTGCAAAATGCAGTATATTCAGCACTTTATGTTGCGCTTTGTTATGTTTTTCAACCAATAAGTTTCGCAGCAATACAAGTAAGAATTGCTGAGTCACTATGTATATTGCCAATATTTGACGATATGGCAATAATATCAGTCACTATTGGTTGCTTTTTATCAAATCTACTTTTCAGTGGAATTATCGATGCAATATTTGGAACACTTGCAACTTTTATAGGACTATTATGTATCAAGTTTATAAAAGTAGATAATTTCTTTTTGAAAATGCTACCAACTATTTTGTCAAATGCTATCATCATACCATTTGTACTACGATTTGCATTTGGAGAAACTATGTCACTATGGCTTTTAGCATTATCAATAGCAGCAGGAGAGATTATTGCAATTTATGTACTTGGCTATATTCTCTACAAAGTTTTATCTAAAAACTATAAAAATATATTCCAATAATTAAACTCATTCTAAACGAATCAAGTTAGACCAATTATATGGTCTAACTTTTTTATTTAGAAAATATTTAATAAAGCAACTTTTTATAATAAAAAAAGCAAGTATAAACTTGCTTTTTAGAAGAAGAACCAACTTGTTAAAGTGCTTGGTTTTTCTTTTGTCTTCTTTTTTGTATTTGTGCTACCATCACTTGCCTTTACTTTTTTAGGCTTTGTAGCAGGTTTTTTAGTAGAAGTTTTAACTTTCTTTGAAACCTTTTTTTCAGTTCTCTTTACTGGCTTATTTGCTTTTAAGGTTTTCTTTTTAGCCTTGGCAGTTTTAGCAGTTTTTTTCTTTACAGTTTTAGTAGTGGTTTTCTTTTTAGCTTCTTTAATTGCCATAACAATTTACCTCTTTTATATTCTGATATGCTATCATCACTTTTTCAAAAATTAAGATTAAAACCCTTAATTTTAAAGAAATAATTTAGTACCAAAAAACGAGTTCATAACTAAGAACACTTAAAACGAAATTTTTTATCTTATAAATTAACAAACAAACTACTAGTATACTACCACATTTTTAAAATAAAATCAAGAGTAATTTTGGTCTAAAATTTGATATAATATAATCTACCATTTACTACTCGTCAGATGGTATCCTTTACAAATATCACAATAATAATAACTCATTTGGTATTCTTTTGCTTTAGCTTTTGCCTCTTTTTCAATTTTGTATCTTTTCTTGCGAGCACAGCTTCGCCAACCACTATGCCCCAACTCATCTAAATCATTTCTCTTCATAACTAATCTGGGTCAGAGTAATTATCTGTTGTCAATTTATTATAGAAATTATCCATATCCTCAAAACTCATTCCATTATCTGTCAAATACCTTCCCATCACATTTACCCAATCCAAATCTTTTAGTGCTACACCTTTGGTTCCACCAGTTGAATCACTATCTGCAATATATTGCAACATATCATCAATTAAACATAATTTAAGAGCATCATATTTTTCTTTACTTACCGACTCATTTACACCGCAATAATTATCATAAGTCTTCATATAATCATTTACAATTTCTTCATATGAAGCACCAGTTAGACCCTCTACAACAGCAAGCACAAAACCAGTTCTATCCTTACCCTCAACACTGTGAATATAATATGGTCCTTCATTCTTTGACATATCAGTAAGTGCTTTTACAACTTTTTTTGAAAACTCTTTTGACTTATAATTCTTAGTCATAGTAGATACACTAACCTTACCAGCATCATAAAGAGACTTAAAATAATTAGAAGCAAAATCAGAAGAACTAAAATGTTTCTCAAAATCCTTTTCATCATCTGATAAATCAACATCATATTTTATGCCAACACTTTCTATTAAATCATTCGCATATTTTGCTCTCTTATGATGATTATCTATAGGAGATGCTCCACGATATAAAATATTCTCTTTCAAATTGCCAGTTTTCACATTTCTAAAATTTGCAAACACTTCATCACTACTATAATCTTCTCTATTATCAGTATACTTAATATTAAGTAAATCTTGAGTATCTTTATATTTTCCTCTTTTATTTAAAACAATATTTGCAGTATCACCTTCTTTAAAATTACCAAGTTCCCAAAGGCTATCACTATTTTTAAGACATACATCTATATAATCATATCCTGGATATGCAACCAAAAGTGCTTCACCAGTCTTACAATAATATCCATTATAATACGGAATATCTTTTAACTCATAACCATTTGAAAATGAAATATCTACACTATCCCCATACTCAAAGCCAAGTGCATTAAATTCATCAATAGTCTTTTCTATGTAAACACCGTTAAATTTTAACTCTTCACAAATAGGAATATTAGAAACTATAAGAGTATCACCATTTTTTTCATTTTCAACCTTTGTAGCACCAACATTGTCTGATATTTCTGTCTTTGATTGATTGTCTGCCTTTACACTACAAGCATTTAAAATAATTGAACTTACGATAAGTATTATAACAAAAAATTTACTTATCTTGTATTTTAATAGTTTATTCATAAATCCCCCTATATATTTTATTATTTCTGAACATAACATAATATTGTTATATCATCAGATTGCTCTGCACCATTTGCAAATTTATTTGTCTCTTCTTTAAGTGTTATGATGATTTTATCTGGAGTATCATTTTCATATACCATATTGTTCAATGCTTCCACCATTCTGACTTCGCCAAATTGTTCTTCCTCTTTATTTATTGCTTCTGGTATGCCATCAGTATAGACAATCAATATATCATTTTTATTTAAGGCAAATTCATGTTCTTCAAATTTTGTATCTTCAAGAACTCCAAGCGCAATAGAGTGTTTATATTTTACAATTTCAAATTCCTTGCCAGCCCTTTTTACAACAGAATTTTCATGACCAGCATTAGTTGCAATTCCTTTTCCAGTTTTTATATCTATAATTGCCATCCACACAGTAACAAAATAACCTTCTTCATTTCCTCTACACAATGCATTATTTGCTTTCCCTAAAATACTCGAAGTAGTTTTAGCAGAAGAACTTAATGCAATATTTTTTATAGTCGTTTTTGCATTTGCCATAAATAAAGCAGCAGGGACACCTTTTCCAGATACGTCTGCTATAATAAGTGCTAAATGATTTCCATCTATATAGAAGAAATCATAAAAATCTCCACCAACTTCTTTCGCAGGAGACATAGAAGCGGCCAATTCAAACTCATTTCTTTTGGGTTTTAAATCAAAACTATTAGGAAGCATATCAAGTTGTATTTTTGATGCAATATTTAACTCTGTAGAAAGTCGTGTCTTATCAAGTCGGTCTTTAGCCATATTATATATAAGTTTTCTTCCACATTTTGCAAGACCAACACTTACAATAGAAATTATAATATAAAAAGTAATTTCAATAAAAAATCTTGCTCCTATAGTATCCATCCGTGTTTCAAGATCTATGCCAACTGCAACTACGGAATCATAAAAGCTTGGTGGCATAACTTTTATTATAGTCCCCTTAGCAGGCTCATAAAAATTTAAATCAAGCCACGAGATGCCAAAAAATTCTCCTACATATGTACTTACAAACCATAAAAGACCTGTAATAATTGCTACAGCTCTTGTAAACCATTTTAGAAAATATCTTGATGAAAGAACTACTGGTAAAACCATAAGTATTGAAACCATATAAGAAAAAAGTAGATTACATAGTGCGATGCTTATAGATAATGAAAAAATATTGATAAATTTTAAAATATTACTTTTACCATTTAACTTAAAAGTGATAATACTATTAAATATATTGATTATAACAATAGACAAAAGTATCGGAAGCTGTCTCATCTCAAAAGAATCTTCAAAAACACCAAATACTAATAGTAGTAAATGTATTAAGATTAGTATGGCAAAAATAAAGTCTATCCTCGCTATTAAAATATTTGAATCTATTTCATTATCTAAAAAAAGTTTTTTAACTTCTTCAGAATTTACATCATTATTATCAAATTCCATATTTCCCCCATGTTTAATCCTTATCTCTTACTTTTCTTATATTTTTTGCAACTAACTCTGCCATATCAAAATTATTAATCTCATTCCATCTCATAGTTGGATCACTACCAGTCACTTGTCTTTCTTTTTTATATAACTCTTTTAAATCTTCCATAGATCTTAGATAAGCATGTAATTTATTAACTTTATCATTTTGAATTTTAAATGCATTATTACTATTATAATCTTTTGCTCTTTTATCCCAATGCTCATCATCCATATAGCCGTATCCTTCTTCAAGCAAAACATATCCTGCCCATCTATCATGGTCTATTGCTGTAAGACTATTATAACTATCATCACCATTCATTTTAAATTTTTCCTTAAGTCTTTTTAATTCTTCATCACTATACTCTGTGTTTTCAAAATCATTGTCCTCATGACCACAAATTTTAAGAATAGTTGTATAAAAATCTGCTGCACATATACTACTATTTTTATCATATGCATCAGTGTTTTTCCATTTATTCTCCATCTTATCTATAACATCTATATCATCAAACTTATCTTTTTCATCCTTACTGTAGGCAAAATTAATCCATTTGCCAGCTAAATCAATACTATCATCAATTATATAGTCATAACTATTATACTCTTTCCTTACCTCCTTATCATGCTCATACACAAATATCCTATTTATATGACAGTCAAACAAATCAAATTTTAAATCATTATCTTTTCTCAATTTAATCAAATTTTTTACAACTTCATCATTTGTTTTTTCATCACCAGTTGCAACTACTATGTATTCCAGCCTTTTTTTATTTTCATCAAAATATTTATAAAACTCTGCACTCCTTGCATCAATACTTTTATGATTAATATTTGACCATTTATTTAAATAAATTCTATCATCATTTAAAAATTTGAAATCATAATTAAATGGTCCACTTATATCATCATAATTTTTATCTATTATATCAACATTAAAATAAGTATGAACAAAGTGCCCATATATATACAATTTTTTTAATATTTTTTGTGAAATACTGCCAAACCCAATTATAAGTGCATTAAACGATTCATTTTGTTTTGCCTTGTAATTCTCAAATTCTATGTATTTGCTTGGTGGATAATTTTTTACAAGAACTCTTGCCATTATTTCTTTTTCATTAAATACACGAACATAATCAAAAATAGAGCCTTTCTGTAAATTTTTTAAATCATGTTTTTCATCCATAAAAATTGTGACTCTAATTTTATTTTTATATTTTACCTTTTCAATACATTCTGACAACGAATGTATAAATCTATAATTATCTTCAATATCTTCATTTAATATATAAAGTCTTATGTTGTTATTTGCATACTTATTATTAAAAAAGATTTCTCTTAAATATTTATTATAAATTCCTTTAGTATCAATTATTTTATTGAATTTTTTATTCTTTTCAGCATTTTCATCATTGAATATATTTTCATTTAATATCGCACAATGCTTCTTTGCTATAAATTTAAAAAAGTTATTATCTTTATTGTTTAATATGTCATCATCAATAATTACAATTTGTGAATTATCTTTAGATATTTTATCAATTACTCTTTTTACCTTATCTGTATATTTATAAAAAATATATATATCATTTTTACAAAATGTAAGCCTTATAAAGTTGTTTAACGAAGTTATAAGTCTTTTGCCAAAATTAATTAACAAAGTAGTTATAACCATAGTATATATAAATAGGTGTATTAAATAAAAAATAAGCAAAATCACATTATTTTTATATATTGGAACACTACTTATATCAGATAAAGAGCTTTTCCCTGTAGCCATATTAAATGTAGCAAATAATGATTTTAAAATTGAAATTGCAACTGCAGGTACACTCTTTTCACTTATATAAAAATATCCATATGAATAAAAAACGAGACCTATCGCAATAGATATACCTACAATCACATATGTCCATTTTTTCTCATACAAATTATTTACTATTATCAGTATAAACAACACAACAACTGCCAAAATAAATATTAGTGGAGAATTCATATTATACCTCGTTTTTTATTATAAATTTACTATAGTACACCTCAAAAAACATCAATTTTATTATACAATATTTATTTTATTTTTGCAAAAAAATCTCCCACCATACGGCGGGAGACCCATTCATAATTTTTGGAGGGGTTATGAATTTCTATCTAAAGTAATTATTGTTGTGTTAAATTATTATTTCTATCTTTTGGAGGTTCCATACCTCTCATCATTCCTGCACCTCTTACAGATTTTGCAGTAGTTGAGTTTTTATCTGTCAACTCTATAGATATATAATCACCTACTTGATAATCTTTATACGATTTCTCTATTTTATTATTGTTTGTTTCTGTTGAAGCATTATTATTTTCATTTTGTCTATTGCCATCTCTCTTTCCTCTACCAAAATCATTAAAGTTAGCAGATGAAATATCTATAGTTTTAGTTTCACCAGTGAGAGTTATACTCTCTTCAAATTTTTTC
>CADCOW010000220.1 GCA_902803205.1 uncultured Eubacteriales bacterium
AACCACATAGAATTTGTCCCTGAGCGAAGTTCATGGGAGCGTAAGGAAGCATATTTTATAGTAAATAGTCAACTAGAGTGTAAGAAGAGATATTACAAAGTAAAGTTCACCCTTGACAACAGAGGCTATCTTGATGATGTAAAAGTAAATAAGGTAAATGAGGAGGAGTATGATGGGAGTTCTGATGAAATAGCTGCTAAACTATTATATGAAAATAGTAATTGGGATGAATTGCAAATTACAGATAACTATAGAAAAAAATTTAATGGACAAAGTTATAACACAGACATTAAGAGAATCAATATAGATTATGATGCTAATGGTGAGTATATTGATAAAAAAAATTATAATGAGTATTTGTGGCAATATACAATGCAAGATGGCACAACATCAGTATATTATATAAAATACATAATGGATGAAAATGGATATATTGATGATATTGAATGTAATAAATTAAATTATGATAATATACCCATCAAGGAAGCCAAAGAACTATATTTAAAAGATCATAATAAATAAATGCTATAAAGCTTTTTACAAACGAATTTTCAATAATTATTTATTATGTAAATATTAAATTGAAGAATGAAATATGGAAAGAAACGATAAATGTTTTTGTGGCAGTGGTAAAAAGTACAAAAAGTGTCATAGCCATATAAATAGTGAAAGTAAAATTGCTGAGATGTATGTGTATAGAGATAAGTATAATAAAAAAGTAAAAGATTTGGGTTTATTAGATTTGTGCAATGATAATTGTAGTGAGTGTTGTAGAGATTACTTTTTTATTACTGAATTTGAATTTTTATTAATATTAGATTATTTAATATTAAATAATAAAAACCTTGAAGATTATATTGTAATGGCAAAAGATTCATATAACAAAATCAATTCAAGGTATAGTGACATTATACAAAAACTTGATGAGAATGCAAATGGAAGTAATGATTTAACATATTATATGGATAATGAAGATTTTATAGATTTACCTAGTTGTATTTTTTTGAGAGATGGAGTGTGTGAAATTTATGATGTTAGACCAGATGTATGCAGGGTATATGGGACGACTATTAAATGTAGAAAAATTAATAATGAAAATGTTAGTATAAAAGAAATGGATGAAATGTTTGCTGCTAGTGAAATGCTTCAATATAATAATAGAATAATTAAGCCAAGACCATATCCAATATTTTATTGGCTTAAATATTTTTTAGGAGATGATTTTTTGAAGTTGAAAACATTTAATAAACTAAAAGTCATATTAAAAGAGTCAAAATATGAATATGCAAAAGTATATGAAATCTTAAATATTTAATGGCCACCCCAACAGTAAAGATGTATAATTATATAAGTAACCCAGTGTTACCTGACAGCGACTTTGATGGAAGAGGGGACTTAAGGGATAGAGCAAGGGCACTAGAAAATGATTATACATTTGATATGGATACTATAGATAATGAACAAATACATTTTGATTTCAATATGGATTATCGCTATTTTTTTATGGATAGTAGTGCATATTATCCAGAGTTATCAGATATGAGTCTTGCTTTATCAAATATGATAGGAAAACATAGGGGGGGGGGTAAGAGCTAAGAATTTTAAAAATAGAAATAATAAAGAGTTATATAGCAGTGTAGGAATATCAAATTATTTGTGGTATATAGGTCAAGAAAATATAGAAGAAAGAAATACTGGAGCAGTACCATATACGATAAGTCATAGGGAAGTATTTTTACAAAGAGGAAAAGTCAATCATAAACTACGAAATGTTATAACCATTGTTGTAGGTGAAGACGAAAGATATAAAGGATTATTAAGTGCAAATATAGATGGCTCGTATAATACTGACGGAGACTATGAAGAATATCATCATATTGGATTTGATATAGAAGCAAATAAGATAGTAGAAGATATAGATGAATACATTAATAATCAATATGGAACTAAAGTTTTTTGGATAACAGGGTTTGGAAGTGGAGGAAGTATAGCAAACTTAGTGGCACAAAAACTCACTAAGAAGAAAGGTGTTAGTAATGTATATGCATATACATTTGAAAGTTTTGCGACAATAAATGCCAATAATATTGAGGATGCAAATAGTTTTGACTATAGAAGATATACAAACATATTTAATGTAGAAAATGATGATGATGCAATGATAAAAATACTTGATAGAGATATAGGTTGGTATAAATATGGAAGAAGTGTTCGTGGTAGTGCAGCACAACTTAACACTAAAATATCAAAAATACTAGGTAATAATTTTAGGGGTAGTAGTGGTGAAAAAGTTTATAGAGGTAGTCCAAATATAGTTAGTAAGGTAATAAATAGTATATTAGATGCATTTAAGAATGTAATTGGAAGTATAACAGATGTAATAGATGGAATGGTATCAGGATTTACAAGCACAGGACCAAGTGCATATTATGAAAACCTTGGACCAGGAAGCCCAGTGATACCAATAATAGATGATAGAATAAATCTAAGTCCGCAAGATGAAAGGGATGCAAGACAAAGTCAATTTCAAGTAGTGATAGGTCAAGGTCCAGGAAGTGGTTATGCAAATATT
>CADCOW010000221.1 GCA_902803205.1 uncultured Eubacteriales bacterium
AAGATAAGAGAATATGCGATGAAAGTGTTTAAATATATGGGTTGTTTGGGTGTTGCAAGAATTGATTTTATCATAGATAAAGATAATAATAAAATATATGCAAATGAGATTAATTCAATTCCAGGCTCTTTATCATATTATTTGTTTGAACCAAAAGGAATAAAATATTCTGAACTTATTGATAGACTCATAAATATCGCGATTGAAAATTATAAAAGAGAAGAAAAATTAAATTATACTTTTGAGAGTAGCGTAATTTAAATAATGATATGAAAATAAATGAAATAAAATTAGAAAAGGTTGTAGGTTTAAATTCTAAAATTCCTTCAAATAATATGAAGGAATTTGTTTTGGTGGGAAGGTCTAATGTTGGCAAAAGTTCATTTATAAATGCTATTTCAAATAGAAAGAATTATGCTCATACTTCATCAACACCTGGAAAAACGAGAACTATCAATTATTATCTTGTGAATAATAAATTTTATATAGTAGATTTGCCAGGTTATGGTTTTGCAAAGGCAAGTATAGAAGAACAAAATAATTGGGCAACATTTATAAACAAATATCTTAAAACAAGTGATATGATTGAGGAGATAATATTAATTGTAGATATAAGGCATAAACCAAGTGTAAAAGATTGTCAGATGTTTTCATTTATTGTTTCGGCAACTGGCTATGAGCCGATAGTTATCGCAACAAAACTTGATAAAATAAAAAAAAGTGGAGTAAATTCAAAAATTAGTGACATAAGAAATGAATTGGGAGCAACTGAAAATTGTGAGATTATACCATTTTCATCTGAAAATAAAGATGGAACTAAAGATGTTTTAAAATTATTATCAGTTATTATGGAATAATATGAAAGGCTCTGAATATCAGAGCCTCGCACTTTTTATATATTAGTATCTCGTGAAAGTTTGTGAATGACTTGGACAACAAGACTTCTAAACAAGAAATCAGTTCTATAGATATTTAATAAGTGATTCTCACTTGGACTAAGTCTTTTGTATTCAAAATTTTCTCCATCCATTAGATATGAAATGTTGCATCCATAAATTTTTGAAAGTTCTTTTAAAGCATTGAGATTTGGTATGACACTTCCTTCTTCCCATTTATATAAAGTTTGTAAACTATAATTATGATTTGCCTTTGATAGAAGAGTAATTACTTGTTTCGCACTGAGAGATAATTGTTTTCTTAATGTTTTAAGTCTAATTGAAATTTTATTTTCCATACTTAATCTTCCTCCAATGAATTTAAATTAACAAGTTGTTTTACTAATTTCCTAAATGTTTTATTAGTTCTTAAACAATCAATAAATTTGTTTTCATAATGATTTAAAGATTTACAAAATGAAGTATCTTCATACATACTTGTAAGACTTATACCATATATATGAGATAGTATATTGATAGTTTCAATATTTGGGATACAAGTATCACTTTCCCATTTGTAAACTGTTTTTGGTTTAATATTTATATTTGTTTCAGCAAGTTTTTTTATTATATCGGAAATAGAAAAACCATTTGACTTTCTAAGTTCTTTTAAAGTTTTACCAATTTTATTCATAAAAATTTTTCAACTATTATAAATTTTTATTAGTAAATATTTATAATAATTGTTGACCTCCAAAATTTATTTTTTATTATATTTTTTTTATAAAAAAAATTGATGGTGCTCTAATAAAAAAGTACAAAAATTTATGGATAAAAACATAATAACCTATACCTAAATATTCAAATATCAAAAGAATTAAAACCATAAAATATTGATTTTTATTGCTTTATATACTAAATATAGTGTTATATACCAATATTTTACTAAAATTGTTGATAATTTTGTTAAAAAATTGTTAATAACTTTTTAAAGATTATATTGACTTTTTTCATTGATTTTGATATTATACAAAGGCTCGCATTAAAGGCTTATTTTATTGCATTTTTTGAGAGCACGAGATTAGTTCTCGTAGTACAATGACAACAAAATATTCAGACAAACCCGAAAATTCAAAAAGTAAGTTTTTGAGAACACAGTAAAGAAAGATAAGAAGTTGA
>CADCOW010000222.1 GCA_902803205.1 uncultured Eubacteriales bacterium
ATGTTATCTTAGTACGTTTAGTAGCCATAATAATATCTCCTTAAAAACAATACTTAAAAAAGGGCTCGCTGCCCTTTTATCAACCTATTTATAATACTACTTTTAGTTAATCTTGTCAAGAGGTTAAAAACCCAAATTTATCACATATTTAAGGCTTATTTTTCATAGTTTTCACAAATAGGACCTAAAAAATGGTGTTTGCTTATTTTTTCGAGCACTCACTTTTTAGATATTTTCCATAATGTGTATATTATTTGATGAAAATGCCATATAGCATTTATCACCTTCTTTATATATCTTTTTATTTTTAGGGTTAAATACTTGTATTTTTATTATTGATTCACCGACTTTTACTTGATAATAATGATATGCTCCCATAAAATTTGACAAGATAACTTCGCAAGGAATTTTACCTTCATCTTCAAGTGTTATGCTTTCAGGTCTTAAAACTAAAACTCTTGTCTCTCCATCACCTACTTTAAAATGTGTATGCAAAACAAACTCTGTCCCATTTACATCAAAAGTAATCTTACCTTCTTCTACCTTTTCTACTTTGCCTTTCAAAAAGTTTGCTTCGCCAATAAAATCTGCTACAAACTTATTTATTGGATGATAATATATTTCTTCTGGTGTTCCTATCTGAGATACTATGCCTTTTTCCATAATTATAATTCTATCAGAAAGTGCCATAGCTTCTGATTGGTCATGAGTGACATATATAGCTGTTATACCAACACGCTGTTGTATTTTCCTTATCTCTGTTCTCATAACTACACGAAGTTTTGCATCAAGATTTGAAAGAGGTTCATCAAATAAAAGAACTGATGGCTCTATGACAAGAGCTCTTGCCAAAGCAACTCTTTGTTGCTGACCACCAGAAAGTTGATTTATCATACGCCCTTCCATACCACCAAGTTCTACTAAATTAAGCATTGCTAAAACTTTTTCCTCTATCTCTTGCTTTGAAAACTTCCTAAGTTTAAGTCCATAAGCAACATTATCAAAAACATTTAGATGTGGAAGAAGTGCATAAGACTGAAATACCATCGCAGTATCTCTCTTATCTGGAGTGAGGTGATTAATTGGATCACTTCCTATATATATTTCTCCTTCATCAGGTGTCTCAAATCCTGCAATCATTCTAAGTGTTGTTGTCTTACCACAGCCACTTGGTCCAAGTAAGGTTACAAATTCGCCTTCTTTAATTTCAATATTTACATCCTTCACAGCATAAAACTCTTTATTAGTTTTTGGATTGATATAAATTTTTGATATATGTTCAAAGCGAACTGCTTTTTTTTCTTTATTCATAGTTTGTTACCTCTTTAATAATATCATTTTTATCTTAAGTATTTTATACCTTTTTATACTTTACCGATACTTACTTGTTCCAAAGTTTTTAATTGCAAAATTCATAAGTAGCACCGAACCATAAGTTATAATTATAAGTATAGTTGCAAATGCACAAGCAAGTGAGAATGAACCTTTTTCAGCAAATTCATTTATCTGAACTGTAATTAGTAAGTACTGCGGTGTAACAAGTAGTATAATTGCTGAAATTGCAGTTATAGAACGAACAAATGTTGTTACAAGTCCTGATAAAAATGAATCTTTGATAAGTGGTAAGGTAACTGATGTAAATACTTTAAATGTATTTGCTCCCATATCATATGCAGATTCTTCTATTGATTTATCAATTTGTCTAAGTGCAGATATTCCAGACCTCGTTCCTGTTGGAAGTGATCTCACTACAAATACTATAATAAGTATCAAAGCATTTCCATATATAAATTGTAAAATTCCTGTACCAAATAGCCCTTTGGAAAATCCTCTTATATATCCAACACCAAGAACTGTGCCTGGCACTGCCATAGCAAGCATAGAAACTGCTTCTATAAATCCGTTGATTTTAAAATTTTTCTTCACAATGATATATGAAATAATCATTGATATTAGTGCAGTTATTGGTGATGCTATAAGACTTAATACAAATGAATCTCTAAATGCTTTTAATCCATTATATCTTGTAAATATAAGACTGAACCATTTAAATGTAAATGGTGTAAACTTATATCCCCAAGTTGGGAAAAGTGCTCCTATCGGCACACAGATATACATAAGAACTACAAATGCTGCTGCAAGACTACAAAGAATAGTAAGTGGTATCACAACCGACTTATCTTCTATCATCATCCTTACTCTTGATGCTTTTCCAGTAAGAGTCTGAGTAGTTCTCTTTTCAAGATAATATTTTTGTACTATGAACATACAAAGTGTAATCATAAGCAAAACAACTGCCATAGCAGATGCACCTTCTTTATCATATGCACCTGTAATTTGAAGATAAATAGTTGTTGCAAGTGTGTCATAACTTCCACCTATTATCATAGGGTTTGCAAAATCTGCGATTGATTCTATAAATGTGACAAGAAAAGCATTGCCAAGTCCTGGTAGCAAAAGTGGTAATGTGACATCTTTAAACACTTTAAACCTCGTGGCTCCCATATCTCTTACTGCCTCTTCAAGAGAAGGGTCAATATTTTTCAAAAGTCCTTTTAACATCATATAACAGACAGGGAAAAATGTAAGTGTCTGTACAATTACTATTCCCCAGTAGCCATATATTGAGTTATCATAAATTCCAAGTAAAAATCTTGTTATAAGCCCTGCTCTTCCAAAAAGCATTATCATAGAAAGAGATAAGACAAAAGGTGGAGAAACTACTGGAAGCATAGACACCACATTAAAAAGCCCTCCAGCAATCTTACCTACTTTTACATACATTTCAACATATGAAAAAAGAAGACCTATAAGTGTTGATAAGATACCAACTACAAATCCAATTTTGAGCGTATTTGTGATTGCCCTACGAAAATTTGGCATTTGCATAACTCTTTTAAATGTATCAAGTGATATACCATTTGATCCATATATAGAATCAATCAAAAGAATAGCAAGTGGATATAAAATAAATACTGTAAGCACTGTGACAAGCAAAACAATAGTAGTAATCATAATGGGATCACTTAGTAATTTTTTTCTTTCAAGTTCTCTACGTTGTTTCACTATTTTCTCCTAATACAATAATAAAAGGACGGTGAATCTCCGTCCTTTTATATAAATTTAATTATTCAGTTTTAAATCTGTCATCTCCACCATTAAGTGCATTCATAACATCTTCTACATATTGCTTAGTATTCTTCTTTGCATCTTCAAAATCATATTTCATAACATTTGATGGATCAAGCCCAAAATCATAAGCAACTTTTGGTTGCATAGCATTATCAAGAACTAAGAATTGATATGAACCATTATTTTGTGCAAGATTTACACAACTTGGAGTTAAAGCATATTCTATCCAAAGTTTTGCTGCATTTGGATGCTTTGCACCTTTAAACATAGCTGTTGCACCAATTTCAAATGAAGTTCCTGAACTTGGTATTATAATTTCTATATTATTGTATCCATTGTCAACTATTTGTGTGATTGCATCATGTAAGAAACCTATTCCTATGATACACTCTCCAGTTCCTACATTTTTAGATGGTCCTGAACCTGATTTTGTATATACTTGAATATTCTTGTCAAGTTCTTTAAAATAATTCATTGCCTCATCATGACCCAATTTTTGAACCATAGTATTGATAACAAGTTTTGCAGTTCCTGCTGTATTATAATTTGATAACCAAATGAGTCCTTTATACTTAGGGTCA
>CADCOW010000223.1 GCA_902803205.1 uncultured Eubacteriales bacterium
GATTAGTTCTATATATAACTTCAAGTGCTTTTTCAAATTCATTGTTTTTTACATAATAATTATAAAGCGAAATATCTTGATTGATAGTACAAGTATTTGAGCAAGGTGCCATAAAACAATCAGTAAGTGGATTTTTTGCTTTTATTTTATTTTGTTTGAATCTAAGTGATTTTTTTACTAGGTGCTTGTCTTTTTTGCACTCTTCAGAAAGTGTTTGGACTTTCTTAACATTGACACCAGAAAAACTTACTATGCCATTAACATTTAACATAATTTTCTCAGCCATTTGATAAAACCTATCATAACCACCAGGTTTTAAGATAGTTGTTGCAACTGTCACAGGCCAGATACCAGCATCAATAAGTTTATCTATATTAAAATAATCTGCACCACCAGAATATGCAATTTTAAGTCTTCCATTAAACTCAGTTGAAAGCATTTCTGCAACTTTTATAGAAAGTGGGAAAAGTGATTTTCCTGACATATACATTTCATTTGATGGTAACTCGTTTCTTGTAACATCTACTGGGAAGGTATTAGTAAGTTTTACTCCAAATGTTAAACCTTTACTTTCTGCATATTGCATAAGTCTCTTAAGCATAACTATAGCATCTTTCCACTGAAGGTCAGTAAGAAAATGTGAATCAGTAAATGCTACATAAGTAAATCCCATCCCATCTAATATTTTCCTTGCCCTCTCGTACCCAAGAAGAGTTGGATTACATTTGATAAATGTGTTAAGCCCTTTTTCTTCCATAAGGTACATAGCAATTCTTTCTATCTCTGCAGGTGGGCATCCGTGAAGAGTTGATTCAGTTACTGAGTCGCAAACTCTACTTGGAATATTATCTATGTCTTCAATTTTGAAATTTTTAAACTCATTTATATGTGCTTTTAAATATTCTTTACACTCATTAAATACTTTATGCTTATTTGCATCTTTCATGCACTCAATAAAAGTATCCGTGTCTTTTTTCTTGATGTCATCAAGGTTATAGCCTACAGACATATTAAATACAAATCCATCATTTGCACCAAGCCCATATTCTTTTGATATAAAATGAAGTAACACCCACGCTTTTATATATTCTTGTATTGCTTCATCCATATAAAGTTCTGTAGACCACTCACAGTTATAACATTCATCATCTGCTTTTATACATGGTTTATTGACACATTTTGCTAAAGCATCTCCATTCATCTCTTGAACAGTTTTAAGTTCAAAAAATCTTGCTCCAGCTATATATGATGCAACAATATTTTGTGCAAGCTGACTATTAGGTCCAGCAGCGGGTCCTATCGGAGTTTCCATATGCTCTTTATAAATATTAAAACCCTTTTTAATATCTGCCTTATAAAACTTTTTAACGCCAAAAACAGAGTGTCTATTCTTCTCTTCATCAACTATCCACTCCACAAGATTCTTAAATGGCATTATTTTCATACGGTCACTCATAACGCACCTCCAACTTAAAATAAAATATCTCTAATAATTAAATTTAAAATTCTTGAACATCCTTGATTTTTACTGACTTATTGATTTTATTAATATAGCTCCTAAAATCGTCATTTTTTCTACATAAATTCTCTATAGTTGAATAGTCCAAATCCGTATTAAGTTTTGCTGGAAAAATTATTCTATATCCACTCTTTTGCTTGTTTTTATCAACATTTAATTTAATCAATCCTATTCCAAACAATTCAACTAAACGATTGACTTCATTATAAAGTTCCTCATTCTCTTCATTGAATTCCAAACAAACTAAATAACCATAATTTGCCCAAGAAGAATTAGAAATAGCTTGAAAATAACACTCTTTAATATTAGCAAGTTTAATCTCTTTTTTCACTTCATACAAATACAATTCATATAATGGTGAAGAACTATTTTCAATCAATTCATTAACATCATCGCTATGCTCTTCAAAAAAATACTTGACACCAACTATATCAGGATTAATCCATTTATTTAAACCTTTAGTACCCTTTTCAGTAATTTTTTCATCTATCCTTTTCGAATAAATAGCATTTTCTTCTCTTAGAATTTCAATTAATAATGGGTACAAATCTTTTTCATCTTTCTCACAATCACTATTATAACTTATCTCTTCACTTGTTTCTAGTCTAATGCCTAAGCTTTCTAATTCGGGAATTCTACTTTTTAGCCACAAAGTCTTTGGTTTATTATAATCAACAACAATTATTTTTGAATTGCTTTTCTTTACTTGTTGTACTAGAATGACAGAAGTGTTACATACGGATCACCAGGATGTTCACCAATTTCATCTTTGATTTTAGAATAAATTTCCCTAATAGTTTTCGGCTTATCAGCAATTTGTAAATAATCCTCAGTTGCTTCAATGAATGTTTTCATTATCTAACGTCCAATAATATTTGATTTTATATCAATTCAGCGTAAACATATTAATCTTAAAATTATTGTAATCATTTAAAACTAAATTAATAGATAAAACACTATTAGTTAATAACAATATGGCTTTTTATTATTCTCGTTAAATTATCAATAATAAATGATCTTTTTTTATTAATATTTATATATTTTGATGCAATTTGCATTTGCTTTTCTTTATCAAACTCACCACTGTTATCCACTGGAAAAGATATCTCTATTTCTTTTAGATTTGAAATTTGAGGTTTATAAAAACGACTAAAACCAATCTCAACAGCTTTTTCAACAAGTTTAAAAGATAAATAATTTAAATCAATTCTATTTATATATTCTTGCTTTAAAAAAATTGGCTTTACTTTTTCAGATAGAGAAAATCTCCCTTTTCTATAAAAACATCCAATTGAACCATCTATATTCCATGTCAAACAATTTTCAAAATATTTAATACCTTCTATATTATCTTTCACATATCCATAACTAGGAATATCGGAATACTGTGAAGCACCATAAACAGGAATATCCCCACTATTATTAAAAACAAACTTTTTTGTAAAACTGCTATTATTAGTTTTAGATTTAGAAAAATCTATAATTTCATCTAATTTTATAGTTTTATATGAACAATCTTGTTTATTAAAGATAATAGTAGAATTATTTAATACCAAAAAATAAGAATTTAAAACTGATTTTATATTATCAACAATGTTATATCGCATTGCTATTTCATTTTGTTTTTGTATATCAAAATTTCCATCATTATCTACTGGTATTGAAATGTTTAAATTTCTTATGTTGTCCTTTGAAGCTCTATACGAATGAGAAAAACCTTGTTGTAATCCTATATCATAAAGTTTAATTGCAATATATTTAAGATTTATTTTTTTATTTTTGCATGTTAAAAATCCACAATGATCTGTGGGGAAAAAATATGTATTAGATGGAATATATCGAGTCATCCATATACCATCAATCACCCACAAAACATAATCCAATGAAAAGTCCATTGGTAACAAATTATCTGTCCACCCAAAATTTTCATTTAACAAATTAGCACTATATATTGGATATTTTCCTTTAGATTTATTATGTAACTCTTTTTTTGTAATTCTTCTACCAATATCTATATTGAACAATGAACTGTCACCTAAGCAGACTTCTTTAAACTCCATTTTTAACCTCTTTTAATAATTTATCTATATATAAACTTAAATCATTTAAAGTATTATAAAACTCTTCTTCTGGCATTTCAGTATACTCTGGTTCAATGTTTAACTCTTTTCGTTCATCATCAGTCCAATCTTTATCAATAAGCCAATATTGATTTTTAAATCTATCTATTTTTTGCAATTTGCACCTAACACTTTCTGATTTAAAACTATTGGGTAGTGCAATAAATTGACGATATAATCGACTCATTTCTATTAAATCATTTTTTTCAATTTCAAATCTCCTTTTATCTCTCTGTTCTCCAATATCAGAAACCAAATATGTAAAAACTGGTATTTTTTGTTCTTGTATAGATTCTTTTTTGGTTAATGCCAATATATAAGTCTTCTTAGGCGTCGCATAAAATGTTCTCGTTGGTAAAGAAATAATAGCATTAATTATACATTTATCAATAATATTATTTCTTAACTTTTCATCTGGTTGACGACATAATATTCCATCTGGAATAACTATAAATGCTTTTCCATTTGGTTTTAATGCATTTATAATCCAATCTATAGCTAATCCTTCTAACCCCCTTCCATTACTCGGGTACATTTCACTCAAACCTTTTTCATTAATTAATGCTTTTATTGAACTAGTGCCACTTGAAACATATGGGGGATTACTAAGAATAATATCAAAATAGTTCTTATACTTATCTAGTTCAAAAGTTCCTAAATTAGTTTTCAACAGATGAAATACTGAATTAAATGCTTTGTTAGAAAACTCAGCTAAACAATCTTTATATTTTATTAAATAGTCTGAAAAATAAATCAACATATTTGCCTTTGCTAAAATAATTGTTCTTTCATCGTCTTTTTCATCAGACCCTTTATCAAAACCTAATAATTCTATATCTGATTTAATTTTCCCATTATTAGGTTTAAAATTTTCTTTTAATCTAGGTATTTGATTTAAAAGTTCCAATACAAAACCACCAACACCACAAAATGGATCACAAATTTTAGCATCATATGGAATAGTATCTGGATTAATCATATTGATAATAGAAACAATAACATTTCTTGGAGTAAAATATTGACCTAATGAAGAAATCCCTGCTGATTCTCTTAAAAAGCTTTCATACAATCTAGTTTTAAATGTCTTGTCTATTTTTGAGAATGTTCCATTCTCCTTTTCATATTTTTTAAAAATCGCTAATACATTTGCAAATAAATCTTTTTGAGCTAATACTGGCTCCCCTATTTCATTAACAAATATTGTACCATTAAATATTGTTGTACCATCTTCCAAACTTTTTGGGAACATCTCACTCTTTATCTCTGTTCTAATATTTTGTGCATATCTTTTTATTGCTTTTTCTTTATCGCTAAGACTCATATTATAAATATACTCAAAACTCATGTCGTCTTCTAAAATACCAATATCAGATAAAAACTTAAAGATGAAAATTTCAACAACATTATATAAACATTTTTCTGGTTCTTTCCCAGTATGCACAAATAGTTCTTGCCAAACTTTATTTGCCAAATCAGTTGGATTTAAAACTTTTTCTTTCTCAATATTACCATTCTTATCTGTTTTTTCAATTATATTAATAAATCCAATTACATCCTTTGCTAACTCCTTTGAAATACTCTTGTTTGCAATTTCAGATAAATATAAACTATCCCTAATGGGATTAGCATTATCATTTTGAATTAACTGTTTGTCTGAATTAAAATAATAATAATTTTTTCCATCTGAAGCACATATTATATTACACTTTAACTCTTTAGCTAAAGTATAGTACCAATCTGATATAACATTATTAGCATCTTCAACATTATTGATAATTCCACTATTCTTATACTCAATCAATACTTTAACTGTATTCTTTCCATATATTATTAATCCATCAGGCTTATTCTGTTTAAGAACATCTCTCTTAATTCTTTTAACAATTCCAGCTTTAATAAGCTGTGATACATTTGTAGCACCTATTTTAATATAATGATAATCATCAATTATATCAAAATCAAATCCTCCATTATTCAACTCTTCAGATGTTAATTTATATTTCCACATTTAATCTTACCTCCAACTTATACTAATCATCAAACTTACTATATTCACATATTGAATCTTAATACTTAATCATTTTTCAATAATGACTATGTTTTTATCTTTATGCTGCATATAAAACCTTCTTATCTTTCTCAATAATATTTAAAAAGTCTTTATCTTCTATCCCACTTGTAACCACATCAACATGACAATCAAACTCTTTCTCTAATTCTTGATAAAATTCAACATATTCAAAAAGACCCATTTTATCATTTGCAACAATATAAAAATCTAAATCACTATCATCATTTTGTTCATTACAAGCATACGAACCAAACAAGCTCAAAGAAACTATATTAAATTTTTTTGCTATTGGTATTGCTTTATTTTTGATCTCATCTAAAGTAAACATTTTTCTTACACCTCTATATATTAATTCTTTTAATATCAACATAATAAATTATTATTGATAATACCATATGCACCACCATTCCTCCTCCAAACATATAAATAATAAATCTCATATTCATTGTAAAAATATTTCTATTAAATAACATATATATTATGCCATAATACACTATATTTACAATCAACGAAATAAGCATATTATAAATTGTTTTCCCTTTTGATATAAACCAAGCATCTATAAATGCCGATACAATATATGTTAGATAAAATGGCATATTTTGCATAACAATTGGTAGTATATTATTGGAATTCACAGCCATAGTCTTATCAATAAAAACTTCCCAAAATGGTATTGTAACAATCCACAATATAACTATTAACAATGCGTATTTCCAAGTGTTTTTAAAACTTAAATTTATTAAACTATTTTTCTTTATTAATTCTGCAAAGCACATTACAGGCACAAGTAACCATCCCCATATAAAATTATTCGCCACCCAGTAGTTGCCAGCTTCATTTACAGAATTTACCATTTTTACAATTATTATAGCATATATTAAATTATCTAAAAATATCTGTATCCCAGCAAACTTACCAATTTGAAACCATTCATTAAAGAATGATAACTCAGTTCTTCTTAATCCTATATATCCCTTGCTTATAATAAGGAAAACTGAAAATATAGATAATAATACATTTACAAGTATTTCAGAATAAGCTGCACCTATATCTTTATACTTCCCAATTAATATGCTGTCACATATACTTAACATTATAACTTTTACAATTATTAGTATCCACACTAGCTTATGGTCACTATTTATTGTTAAAAGTAAAACTACAAATGTCAATACAAATGAAAAAACTAAAGAAATAGATTGTAATAACAAATA
>CADCOW010000224.1 GCA_902803205.1 uncultured Eubacteriales bacterium
CATTCATGTATGAAGTAATTTCTTTTAATCTATACGTCTTCCACTCCCCACTAAACTCCTTAAATCTCAAATGTGGAACATTAAAGAAGTTAATTATATTTTGTATAATTTAACAAAAAGGAGAAAAAATCATGAGTAGAGTGAAATTTGAAGAATTAGTAAATAAATGGATGGAGGATAAAAAGAAATATGTTAAAATATCTACATTTTCAACATATAATTTTATTATAAACAAACATTTATTGCCATATTTTAGCCGTTTAGAGATTATTAAAAGTGAAAATGTTGAGAATTTTATTATAAAAAAGTGTGAAGATAAATTAAACTATAAATTTATAAAAGACATTTTAATCGTATTAGCAATGATATTAAAATACGGTAACGAAAAAAGAATATATAAAACTCAACAAATTAATTATCATTCACCAAAACAAAATACAATAAAAGAAATAAAATGTTTTGATGTAGAAAGTCAAAGAAAATTAGTAAATTATTTAAGGAACAACTTTTCATTTAAAAATCTTGGTATTTATTTATGTCTTTATACAGGAATACGAATAGGCGAGCTATGTGCTTTAAAATTTGAAGACATAAACTTTGATACTAAAACTTTATATATAACTAAAACTTTACAAAGAATTAGCATTAAAAATAATGATAATAAGAAAACAAAAATAATTGTAGATACTCCAAAGACAATTAGTTCCAATAGAGAAATACCATTGCCAAAAACAATTATAAAAATTATAAAAAATTTCAAGAATATAATAAATAAAGATAATTATATATTATCAAATAGTTTAAACGCTGTTGAACCAAGAACATACAGGAATTATTACAAAAAAATATTAAATAATATTGGTATTCCTTATATTAAATTTCATGCACTGAGACATAGTTTTGCAACAAGACTTATTGAACACAATTGTGATTATAAAACTGTAAGTTCATTGTTGGGACATTCTAATATTAGTACGACATTAAACCTATATGTTCATCCAAGTTTTCAGCAGAAGAAAAAATGTATAGAAAAAATAGAAAATATATTTGAGTAAAAGATTATACAGTAAAAATATTAATTTAAATAATATGCTAGTTGTTTTATTTATAATAGTACCTAACTTTTGTTTTCGTCTAACTTGATAGTGTCATATAATAATGTGGTATTGCTCTATTTTATTAAAAATAGTATAATGTAAAAAGTATGAAAATGGTAGATGTATAGAGGTATGTTATAGTATGGCAAAGTTATATTTTTATTATGGTGCGATGGGATCAAGTAAGACTGCAAATGCACTTATGACAAGATTTAATTATGAGGAAGTAGGACAAAAGGCACTTCTTTGTAAACCAAAAATTGATACACGATTTGGAAATGATAAAGTCCATAGTCGTATAGGGCTTGAGTATGAATCTATATTTGTTGAGGAACTTGTAAAGATGCCAGAGAAAGAAATCAAAAAGTATGATTGTGTGATAGTGGATGAAGTTCAATTTGCAAGTAAAGAGCAAGTAGATTTTTTGTCAGATATAGTTGATATATATGATGTGCCAGTTGTCTGTTATGGGCTTCGTGCTGATTTTAGAAATGAGTTATTTCCAGGTTCAGAAAGACTCCTTGCTATAGCTGATGTGATAACAGAACTCAAGACTGTATGTTGGTGTGGAAGAAAAGCAACTTGCAATGCAAGATATAATGAAAATGGAATAGTAAGAGAAGGTGCACAAGTTGAGCTTGGAGCAAATGATAGATATGTGGCACTTTGTAGGAAACATTTTAAAGAAGGAAAACTGAGAAAATAGTAAGTGATAAGTGTTTTTTATGATTAATAATTAGTATATATCATAATAGAAATTAGGAGGGAAATATGGAATTAACACATTTTGATGAAAATGGAAATGCCAGGATGGTTGATGTTGGTGATAAAGAAATTACTAAAAGGATTGCTGTCGCAGAAGGTAAAATAGTTGTATGTAAAAATGTTTATGATGCTATAAAAAATAAAGAAATAAAAAAAGGTGATGTACTTACGGTCGCAACAACTGCTGGTATAATGGGGGTCAAGAAAAATTTTGAGATTATACCTATGTGTCATATTTTAAATATTATAAATGCAAAAATTGAATGGGAAGTAAATGACACTGCAAATGCTGATGGGCTCTATGAAATCAAATGTATTTGTACTGTGAAGTGTGAAGGAAAAACAGGTGTTGAGATGGAAGCACTTACTGGCGTATCGGTGGCACTTCTTACAGTATATGATATGGTTAAAGCCATAGATAAAACAATGGTTATAAAAGATATATGTCTTATAGAAAAAGATGGTGGTAAATCAGGGCATTTTATAAAGCATTAGTGGAAGTATAAAAATACTGTGTAAAATAATATGTAGGGGTGAATAACATCCACTTGTAAAATAATATGTAGGGGCGGATATCATCCGCCCAATTCTTAAAGGTTGAATATAATTATGGAAAAGTTAGATGAAAATAATTTATTAAATAATACTAAAAATGAAATTAGCACTATGTCTATAAAAGATACTATTGATGATTATGAAGAAAAAAGTATAAGAGACGAGGATAGAAGTGCAGTCTCTTATGTATTGAAATTAGTCATAGTGGTATTTGGATTATTTATTGTATCACTATTACTTGGAATAAGTGATAGGATTAGATCATTTAATCATGTTGCAGGAGTTGTTAGTCTTGTTATATTTGCAATATTATTTATTTACTTTTACATAAGACCAATAATTCGTATATATAGTATGCAATATTTTGAAAGTATGGGTCATACTAAAAACTCAAAATTAGCAAATAGACACAATGAAAAAATGAGAAGAAAAATTGCAGAGCGAATAATAAATTTTAATCAACATGTACCTAGTGCTGATTGGTATGATGAAAAACTGGTAGCTTTGCTTAAAGTTGCAGTGAAAAATAATGATAATAAAAAAATCTATGAAATACTTACAAAACTTATGAATGGAAGTATACTTAAAGCCTCAAATAAAATAATAGTTACAAGTGCTGTGCAATCAGGAATTTATACAGCAATGATTCCATCTCAGTCTATAGATGCATTGCTTGTCGCAGGTGTTAATTTTAAAATGATAAGGGATATATTATTTTTATATGGGTTTAGACCGACGAATGCAAGACTTATGAGAATATTTATAAATTCAATTATTGGTTCAGTTGCTGCATATGGGCTTGAGGGAAGTGGTATAGGGTCATTCTTAGCAAGACTTGGGTCACGTGCGATTCCTGTAATCAATGAGAGCAGTAGTTTTTTGGTTGATGCAGCAGTTCAAGTATTTACAAATGGAACACTTACAATGTGGATTGGATATAAGGCAATAGATTTTTTAAAGAAAGAGTATAAATTGCAAGTAATACTTGATGATATAAATGTGCTTGATGACAATGAAGAATTTGATCAAACAAGAAAAGAGGTTGTATCTGAATTAAAAGAAAAAGTTCCTATAATAAATAAAACTATAAATAAAATATATGATGAAGATGTAAATAGTAAAAATAATGAATCTGTAAATAATTCAAATGCGATAGTGTTAGAACATGAATATGGTAGATTGATAGGAAAAAAATTTATAGATGTAGAAAAGAAGTTACTTGAAAATGGATTCTTACCAGAAAATATAACATTTGAAAAAGTTGAAAGACAAAAGAAAGGCTTTTTTAATAGAGATGGTGAGACATTAGCTATTTTAATAAATGGAAGTGAAGAATTGCCAAAAGGTGCAACTATAGATAAGGATTCTAAAGCAATAATTAAATATGCAACATATGGATATCATACTATAAAGTAATCAGGAAATATAAAAAAGAATGGAAGAATATTTTAATAAAGCTCTATCAAATTTTGTGAAAGACTTTGCTTGTAAGGGTGAAATAATCGCAAAACTTAATAGCAAAAAATCAATAAGTAAGATTTATAGTGAGCTTACATTTAAAATAAATGAAGATGATATAGTTCAAATAATATGGAACTATTTGATTGAGAAAAATATAGTTTTGATGTATGAAATTAATGATGAAAAGAATCAGCAATATGATATAGTAAAAAAAGTTAATCAACTTGGTAAAGTGACTTATGAAAAAGTTAATAAAGGGAATATAGATGTAAAAGATTATCAAGTTATTGATATGAAAAAAATTTTAAGTGACAAAGAATTTATATTAAAGTTGGATGATTATAAAAGAGAACTTATAATGAAATTGCCATGGGAAAAGAGAGAGTACTATGTTAAGAAAAATTATTTTATAGAGTAATAAAATGTGAAAACTATCAAAAATTACTATATAAAGTATAAAAAGGTTTTTGTGAGATTAGGAAAGGTTCCTATGCTTGGAATATTGTTTTTTGGTGGGGATATATTAATTATACTATTATTGCTAATGTTGATAAGGAGAATTTGATAAAAATCATAAAACGATTGAAAATAATATTATATAATGGTATAATAATTGTAATGAGCTTAAATAAAAGTTAGGAGGAATGTTATGCCAATGGATATTAATAATTTTACTTTGCCACCATATATGTCACCATATTTGTCAGGTGTACAAAGAGTATATTTTATAATAGCAATGGTTTCTGCAATCATTATATTTATAGCAAATTGTCTTATATATGAAGATAATGATGCAAAGTGTTGGTATTTAATTATACCATTTTATAATCTATATACTAAATTTAAAATTTTTTGGAATAAGAATTATTTTTATGTTCATTTAATATCATTTATAGTTGCATTTATATCAATACTTGCAGCAGGAGTAGTCATTTTATCAGTTGCTTTGACATTTTATAATAATATGGGTTATGGAGTTGCTTCGCAAATAGCACCAACTATGGCAGTAATAATTGCAGTAGGAACTGTTATATGGTTTATATGTACAATGATAATAGGGGTACTTGAAATATTACTTGAATATCATGTAAGTTCAAGATATGGTTATGATGGTTTATTTACAGTTGGACTTTTACTTTTACCATTAATCTTTTATGCTATACTTGGAGGTAAGTGCATAAATTCAGGTGTTTTCAGAAAAATTCCTACAGGCAGAAAAGTATTTATGATTATATGTGTCTTATTATTAGTAGCAATTATGGTTTTGCCTATATACTTTCGTGTAATCTAAGTGTTTTTATTAGTTATAAAAGAATTATGTATTTGCTTAATAATTACTATTGTGGTAGAATATATCCCAATAGTAATTTTTTTGCAAATTCCAAAAAAATATTATGTTGCAGTAAATGTTTTAACCAATGTTGTAGCAAATGTAATTCTTAATTGTTATGACATTTTAAATATAAAAAGTGCAGGACTTATAAGCAGGGAAAAATTATTTATAAGTTTAGAGATAATTGTTTGTATGGTTGAGATATTGTTATACTATAAAAAATTATCAATAAATGAAGTTAGAAACAATAGTGATAATATAAAATTAGAAAATAAAATTCGAAACAACAATAGAATAAATAAATTAAATGTATTAAAACTGTGTAAAATTACTGCAATAACAGTTTTAGCAAATATATTATCAGTTGTACTTGGAAACATGATTTTAGAAAGAATATATGTATAAGGAGGAATTATGTTTTTAGACCTATTGCCAGCAAAAGATATCAATTTCGACCCATACAATAAATCAGAAACAACTATAAGAGTTGAAAATGATAATAAAGAAAATAATAAAGTTTCAAAAATTGCACCTGCTACATTGATAGTGGCATTTTTAGTTATTGTTGCAGTGGTAGTTATAGTTGCTGTAACTAAAGTAGTTAATAAAGAACTTAGAAATGCATAATAGAAAAGAGACCTTATATGGCATAATATTTTTTGCTTTTCATTTGTGTATAGAAGTAGTTAGTTATATGCTACTTTATTTAAAGTATGGAACATATGTTTCTGCATTTATAACACTTATTTATGATTTTTTTGCCTTTGTGCCACAAGTACTTATAGGTGAAATACACAATAAGCATAAAACATGGAATATAGGATTTATTGGAATCATATTTTTTGCGATAGCAGTGGTACTTATAAAAGCAGAAAATGATGTTATCTATTTATTAACAATTTTATTTCTTTCATTTGCAAATGCAATACTCCATGAGTGTGGTGCAATTGCTGTAGCAAGTGTCTCTAAAAAAAATATTTTCCCATCGGCACTTTTTGTATCAGGTGGAACTATAGGTATAGTTATAGGTAGATACTTTGCCGAGGCAAATTTTTCAATAAATTATTTATTTATTTTTATAATTATTATGCTCATAATTTTAACAGTGACAGATAAAACTTGGTGTAGAAATGATGTGAGTTATATAAATGTAAATATTGTAAATGTAGATACAGGGAAAATAGTTATTTTCTTATCAGCTTTTTTTGTTTTAGTAGTTAGGAGTTTTATGGGTTTTGTCTTGCCACTTGCTTGGAAGGTAAGTTTTTTACATACCGTATTGCTATCGCTTTTTCTTGGTATAGGGAAAGCCTTAGGTGGATATCTTTGTGATACCATAGGATATAAAAAAGTTACATTTATCTCAACTATTTTATGTGTACCATTTATAGTTTTTGGAAATAAATTTATGATTTTATCACTTATTGGCATTATGTTATTTTCTATGACTATGAGTATCACCTATGCAATGCTTTTAAGTATTATAAAAAATAATCCTGGTGTAGCATTTGGAATAACTACTATAGGACTTTTTGTAGGAGTGTTGCCATTATTGTTTGTATCGCCAAGTGATAGTATCAATGTTATGGTAATAGTGATATTATCAATACTAAGTTATATAACTCTTATACGAGTAATCAAATAAAAAATTTGGATGATACCTACCACCACAAAAGATAAAGTGAGGATGTATGAATAAAAAATTTGATTTAATTTTATTTGATTTGGATGGCACTTTGTTTGACACAGCAAAGACACTTTTAGATTCTATAAAAGGAGCAGTGAAACTTGCAGGTCTTAGAGAACTTACTGATACTGAACTTGGTACATTTATAGGACCACCAGTAGTTGCATCGCTAAAAGGGTATTATCCTCATTTAAATGAAGAAGAGATAGAGGAACTTGCAGCAATATATAGAGATTATTATATAGATAAAGAAATGCTTAAAGCGAATTTATTTCCAGGTATGCAAGAAGTACTTAAAAAACTTAAAACAAATGGATATAAGGTTGCGCTTGCTACATATAAACTGATGAAATGTGTAGTGCCACTTTTTGAAAAAAAAGATGTATCAAAATATTTTGATACTTTGAGAGGTTCTACTGCTGAAACAGGTATGACTAAGACAGATATTATGAGATGGGCTATAGAAGATTGTAAAATAACTGATTATGACAGAATTTGTATGGTAGGTGATACAGAACATGATTTAAGAGGTGCTATAAATTTAGGGGTGTCATTTATAGGTGTAAAATATGGTTCAGGATTTAAAGGTTTGACAGAAGAAGAAAAGAATTATGAAAAAATAGTTGCATATGTGGATAATGCGATAGAAATACTTGATTATGTATAGGAATAATGTTGGCTATATTGTAAATGATTGATAAAGGTGTATCAATGATGCAATTAAGTAGAATAACTGGTATATAGTATATATCATAGTAAAATTCAATACTTCTCAGTTGATTTTTTTAACACACAAACAAAAAAAGAATGAAGGAGAAGTTCCACAATATTACATTGAGGGAGATCACGAAGCAATAATTGAAATGTTTAATGCAGTGCAGAATGAAAAGAGAGAAAAAACTGAAGCTATATCAAAATACGCTGGAGTGAATATTCTTATAAGAAAACTCATCTGTGGAAAATGTGGTGGTATACTTAGAAGAAAATTATATCATTCAAACGACAAGTATCGTGGTTTTAGATACCGTTGTGTAAATAGATATGAAGGTACAAGAGATTGTGATATGCGAATTGTTAAAGAGGAGTACATAAAGGAAGAGTTTGTAAAGGTAGTAAATTATACATTTTTACTTGATATTTTATATTTTAATGAAAGTTGAAGAGGCAGCAAAAAAATCAGGGGTACATGTGGTAGTTCTTCGTAAAGTAATGCAACAGGAAAAGATTAACATAGGGTTTGCTATAAAAAATAGCAAGAAATGGACTTATTATGTCAATGAAAAGTTGTTAGAAAATTACTTGAAAGGCGAAGTTCAAAGTGGCTAATTACATTTATAATTATATAAAGTGTTCAAAAGAAACAGCAGATTTGTTAATTGTAGATGAAAAGACAAATAAGTTGTTTTATTGGGAATTTATAAGAAAGACACTTGATAAAGACAGGGAATTGATAATATTTGATACAAAAGCTACATTTGATGATAAATGTAATGTTGAGTATGATGAAGATATAATTCATTATTACATAAACAAATATAAAAAATTAGAGTGGATATGTGTTGAAGAGCAAATGTGTGAGATAGCACATTTCTCTTACTTTGATAATAAAATTATATGTAGCAAAAGAAATCTCCATCAAGATAATGAGAGCATACTTTGTTATCATAATTATGATTATGATTTAAGACCATATGAAATATTATTTATTTATGAAGATGGTAAAGTTTGCAAAGAGGATATTGTAAACAATAAATGTATAGAGGTGACTATATCTGATGAGATGCTTGCAGAAATTTGGAAGTACCTTATAGACTATTGAAGACCAAATGGGCATGATAGTTGGAAGTTGGAGTATCAATAGCATAGTAAAAAATAGACCAGTAATTGATCCAAATATATTTATGGTTTATGAATATTGTATAAAAGGAATGTATTGTTATATGGAAGGAAGTTCAACTTCTGC
>CADCOW010000225.1 GCA_902803205.1 uncultured Eubacteriales bacterium
AGTATGAACTAATACTTTACCAGATGATGATGACATACCAATACCTACATTTTTTATTGCACCACCATATCCTGCCATTTGATGTCCCTTAAAATGTGATAGAACTATAACGCTATCATATTTTGTAATGTGATTTCCTGTGATAAGTTTTCTAAGTCTCTTTCCACCTGTTATAGGTATATCCATCTCGCCTTCTTCATCCATTATGTCAACTTCTGCTATATCAGTATAGCCATGATCTTTTGCAACTTGTTTATGCATAGCTGCTTCTGACCTTGGTCCACCATAAGCAGTATTACATTCTATGATGGTTCCATTAACTTTTTTTACTAAATCGCCTATAAGTTCTGTTCTTAAATAATTACTTCTTGGTGGCTCACCTGTTGAAATTTTAACTCCAACCTTTCCTGTTGGTGTCCATCCCAAACTTTCATAAATCTTTACAAGTGAATCTGCTGTAATATTTTTTGTAAAATAAACTATTGGTTTCATATCATACCTCCCATTATTATTTTCCACTACTTTTTCTTCTACTAATTGATTTTCAGTTGAAACTATATTAACTTCAGTTGTTTGCTCTTTTAGTTCTGTAGCAAATGTTTTTTCTACTGTAGATTCAATAATTTTTTCTGTTTCTGGTGTCATAACTATTTTATTTGAATTACTACAAGATGATAAAATAGTCATTGATAAAATTAATGTTAAACTTAAAAACTTTTTCATTTCTTTCTTCTCCTAAATTACTATTTATTAGAGCTCGTTAAACTTGCTACTAACATTAATAAATTTTTTATAGTGTTGCACTAACTTTTTTAGAATAATTATGGAAACGAACTAAGCCTGTCCTATGAAGCACAAGCATAAGTGATGGTATAAATATAAGTTGAAATATTATTCCTGGTATAGCATTTAAAAATGCTCCTGCCATAAACATTTGAAATGTAAATGCTTGACCATTAACTCCGAGTAATATCATCTGAACTATACCCCATACTACTCTTCCTGCTATCATAGATATAATCAATGATTCATAAAGCGCTATGATACATTTCCATCTTGAATTTTTATATACAAGTCCAACTACAAAACCATATGTTGCAAGTTCAAATGCCATTGATATAGCAGTTGGATAAAGTGGTGGCATACCAAAAGTAAAGTGCCTAAGTATAGGAAGAATTAATCCTATTGTAAGTCCATACCAAGGTCCTACTATAAGTCCACAAAGTAGTACAGGTAAATGCATAGGTAAAAATGCATTTCCAAGTGCTTTTAATTGTCCTGTAAAGAGTGGCAATACAAGACCAAGTGCAATAAATAATGCTGTCAAAGTAATTTTTTTAGTTTGTTCTTTCATTTTTTTCTCCTTTTTATAGTATTGTTTATTAAAAATTATTATAGTATTTTCATCATAAAATTATATGTAAGTTTATATATAGTATTTTTATTCCATTTATGTCCAGCCAGTTCCATAGCCTTCATCTGTTTATCTGTCACATGTGAATATGGATAAAGTGCATAGATGAATGGGAAAAACATATAAATTATTTCATTAATTTCTTTATTGCTTAGAAGTGGATTAAATTTTGATAGAAGTTTTGAAAATGTATCTATGGTTTTAAGATATGCAACTTTAAAAGATGTAAGACATTCAAGTCTGCTATTTTCTTCCATATCATAGTTATTCATAGCCATAAGTTTTAAAAGGGAAACCCTCTTCTCCAGTGTCTTTGCAATTTTATCTGCGAATGATGTCTTTGTGAATTTTTTTACTGATTTAAGTATCTCCTCTAAATCATCATTCCAGATATAATATTCTTTTTCATACAAAGCAAGAAATATCTCCTCTTTAGTTTCAAAATAATTATATATTGAGGCTCTTGTAAATGTGGTTTCTTTGGCTATGTCTTTAATAGTAATGTCCCTGAAACTCATTTTCTTATATAACTTTTCTAAGGCTAATACTATTTCCTCTTTTCTTTTTGCAGAAATATCATTGTTTTTTATTGTTTTAACTACTTCTTTCATATTTTTCTCCATAAAAATTGACATCGTGTCAGTATGATATTTTATCACATCGCTGACACGGTGTCAATAGTTTTTTCTAATGATTTTTGCTATTCTGTAAATTTATAAGTCTTTACAATTTAATTATAACGATATTTTTTCTATTCTCTTATTTGCATTCATAAGTCTCATACTATTAAGCACTGCAAGTATCATAACTCCGACATCTGAAAATACTGCTATCCACATATTTGATATTCCAAACATTGACAATATCAAAACTAGTATCTTTATACCTACTGATATGAAAATATTTTCATATACTATTCTCATAATATCTTTAACCAATAAATAAGTCTTTGGCACACCGATAATGTCATCATTCATAAGCACTATATCCGAAAGTTCTATGGCAGTATCAGAGCCAACTCCGCCCATAGCAATACCTACATCAGCACGCGTTATGCAAGGTGCATCGTTTACTCCATCACCAATAAATGATAGCCTTTCTTCTTTTATCAGTTCTTCAACAATTTTTAATTTCTCATCAGGCAATAGACTTGAACGATACTCATCTATCCCTATCTTACTTGAAACTTCTTTTGCTGTGCTTTCTCTATCACCAGTAAGCATAATAGTTTTTTTTGCACCAAGTCTTTTAAGTGCTTCTATAGAAGTTTTAGCATTTTCCTTAATCACATCATCAATCAAGATATGTCCTTGATAAACATTGTCAATAGCTATATGAACTATAGTCCCAGTACTATTACATTCTATAAAATCAATGTTGTTGTCTTTCATCAACTTATCATTTCCAGCCAATATCTTTTTGCCATCAACTATGCCACTTAAACCTCTGCCACCTATTTCTACAACATCCTTAACAATATTTACATCAACTTCTTTCCCATAATATCTAAGTATAGATTTTGCGATTGGATGATTTGAGAAAAATTCTATATGTGCTACCAGTCTTGTAAATTCTTCTTCACTCATCTTACAGTGGTGTATGCCTACTACTTCAAACACTCCTTTTGTCATAGTTCCAGTTTTATCAAATGCAAATGTTTTAACTTTTGATAACGCTTCCACATAATTAGTTCCTTTTATAAGTATTCCCATCTTTGATGCAGTACCTATTCCTGTAAAAAATGCAAGCGGGACACTTATGAGTATCGCACATGGACAACTGATAACAAGTATAGTAAGTGCTCTATAAGCCCAAGTAGCAAAATCTGGTTTTATATGCATAAATAAATATTGAACAAGTGATGGCAATACAAATGTAAGTGTAGCAATTATACAGACTATAGGTGTATATACCTTTGCAAAACTTCTTATAAATGTTTCTGACTTAGATTTTTTTTCTGTCGCATTTTCAATCAAATCTAAAATCTTACTTGCAGTAGAATCTTTAAATTCTTTTTTTACCTGAACTTTTATAACTTTATCATTATTCATTAAACCACTTGCTACACTATCGCCCACTGTCACATATCTTGGTATACTTTCACCAGTAAGCATAGCAGTATTCAAAGTAGTTGCACCTTCTATAATTTCACCATCTATAGGTATCTTTTCATATGGATTTACAAGTATAACATCACCAATTTTTAATTCTTCTGGTTTAACAACTTTCACATTACCATCATTATAAAGATTCGCTGTCTCTGGCATAATTTTCACAAGTGCCTTTATACTATTTCTACTTTTTGTCATAGAAAAATCTTCAAATAATTCTCCGAGTTGGAAAAATATCATGACAGCTATAGCCTCATGTGTTTCTCCTATTATAAAAGCACCTATTGAAGCAATCGTCATAAGCACATTTTCATCAAGCCCTTCTCCTTTAAATATACTTTTAAGGGCATTTATTATAATTTCATAACCACAAATAATATATGCAAGTATTGAAATGTAAAACTCATACTTCTCATCAAGTTTTAGAATGTGTGCCACTACAACTAATATAACAGCAATTATCATTCTTATAATATTTAATTTAAAATTTCCCTCTTCATGTTCCTCTTCTTCATGAGTTTTTATTTCTTCAATTTTTGTGTCATTTGCCATATTTTATGCCTCCTTTATGTAGTCTATAATAAGATTATTGCTTAATCCATTTTCCATCCACACCTACAATATAACCATCTGGTGTCACACAGTTTGTAAGCATTATACCATCATTGCCAAAATAATAATAATTATTATCTATTAGTTTCCAACCTCTAATCATTCTACCTAATTCATTATTATCGGTCGCCTCAAGAAAATATTTTTTATTGGTAGAGTCAGCAAGCCAACCAGTTAGCATATATCCATTACTATCAAAATAATAGAAGTCCGTCACTTGTATAGTTTTTCCCGTGCCATCTACAACATTACGATTCATCATAGCCCATGAGTTCTTTACTTCTTCCACCATACCTTGTGCATTCACTACATTTAAGTGCCATTTTCCAAAACTATCAGCTACCCAAGTTGCGTTTTCAGTATTACTATTAACCGGTATCGAAGCAAATTCAACATTTAACTTTGTTTCAGTAATAGGTTTTATTTGATTAAATGGTATTATGCCACCGCCACCTCCGCCACCTCCGCCTCCACCGCCTCCACCGCCACCATTATAACCACTACTACCAGATTCTCCTCTATACCAATTAGCAGTAAGTGTCATATCTTCTGCTACAGAACTTATTTTTTGTTTATTTTTATACTTAACACCTTTATTTGAAACCCAATAAGCAAATACATAATTTGCCCGAGTAAATTTATTTGCACTCAATGTAACTTCTTTGCCTTCAGTTACAATTTGTGGCTCCATAGTTCCTTTGCCACCTGTACCAGGCAAGAATGTGATAGTGTGGGTTTTAGCACTACCAATTTCTTCCCAGTGTGCATAAAATGTTATCGGTTTATTACCAATACGATATTCATCATATATACCACCACAATATATTCCACCTATTTTCTCAGTCCACCAACCTTTAAAATTCCATTTTTCTGTAGTGTCTATAACTTCAGGAAGTTCAAATGTGTCATTAAATATTGTCCAAAAATATTCTACAGAAAAAAGATCAATCTCACCATGACCATTTAAATCAAAACTTACTTTTACTTCATACTCTGGATATAAAGTAATTATATCGCCATTTGTTCCTGATAATTCTCTACCAAGGAATGGATCCGTCAAATCTTCATCTAAAAACCAAGAGCCAGACCATCTATATCCAACTTCAATATTAGTTGGTCCTGGCAAATCAAGTTCTTCTCCAAATGTATGTATTATGTCATCTGGTTTAGTTGCATTTACAATATTACCAATGTCAAATGTAATAGTATAAATGCAAGGTTTCCAAGAACCATAAATTAGTATCTCAGTAGATGTATCAAGTGCAGGAATAGAACTTATCTTTTGACCTGTAGCACCATCTATCCAATGTGAAAATGTATATCCATATTTTTCGTTGCCTTCAATATTTACTGATTGTAAAAATTCTGAACTTGTAGATAAAATAAATTCTTCTCCATAAATTTTTTCTTTTGTCCCAGAAATAAATAAATCATTATCTATATCTCTCTTATCATAATTATTTTTATCCAACCAGAATTTTATAGTGTAATTTTTCCCTTTCCAAGTTGCTACTAACACTATATTATCATCAAGTATAGTACTAAAATCATATTCTAAACCTGTGCTTTCTACTATCCATTTATCAAAAACATAATTATCTCTTACTAAATCAAATGGCTTAATGGTTTTATTGTGCTTTGGTATAGTGACAATATTATCTGCTGCTCCATCATATCCTGCCTTATATGTGATAGTGACACTTTCAGCATTTGGAGTCATGACATTTATTGGAATAGTAACTGTCTTTCCCTTAAAAGTAATAATAACTTCATTCATATCAGTTGTTAATCCATCATGAATATCTATGTTGAAACTTATGTTTGCACTATGTTCACTGTAACTATATTCCTTCTTATATGTGGCATATCTATTTTGTGAAGGGTCAGCAAATGTCTTCTTCACGCAGGTATTTAAAGTATTTATGACAAGCCCAGTAGGGTCAAATGTTTCCCCTTCTATATATTGGACTTTAGGATAATTTTTAATCTCTATCCCATCAAAAGTTCCAAGTCCACCATCATACCTAACTGTTCCATCATTCTTTACTTCAAATATAACATTGAAATATTTACCTCTATAATATCCATCAAGATATTTATTATATCCTACTTCCATATTTCCACTCGGTACACTTACATCATGCATACCAGGGTATCCAAGCATATCTCCTGTAGTATCATCCATTCCATAGGCATAGGTTGCTATACTTTTATCTACCAAATCTTCATCAGTTAATTTATAAGTAACAACAGGTGGGTACTTCTTTAAAAACTCTTTATATGTATCGGTTGTACTCCAAGTCATATCACCTTTTGCTTCAACCTTAACTGATGTGGCTGAATTTGGAAGTATATTACTATTATCATCAATATCTGTAATATTTATAAAATAACCATCAAGATTATAACCATTATCAAGAACAGAAACTACTGGGTCATCAAAACTAACTATATGATCATCAATATACACCATTACAAAAGCACTATCTCTTACCACATTAGAAGCAGTTGCAATATTTGTATACACTTTAAATCTATTTGCTGTGGTAGCACTGTAAGTTACTTCTTCTTGAGTTCCATTTGAATAATCAACCTGAACTCTTAATCCAGTCAAATCTATATTTTCGTTAAGAGTATAATTTAATCTTGTTGGATTATTTAGGACATCTGTATTTGTAATAGTTATTGGTGTAGTAAGTGCTCTTATTCTATAAGTTGAACCATAGTTTATTCCATTTTTTACAAAAAGTGGTGTCGCATTTGCATCCTGCCAAGCATTATCATCATCATAAAACCATACTCGATAAGTTTGTCCTGTTTTTACTTCATTATAATGTCCTCTAGCGCCTCCGTTACTTTCATCATATGACCAGTCCTCAAATATACTAAAATTTTCATAATCGTTTGGCACTATTATAACAGAAAAATATGTATTCTTCTTAAGATAAACATTATTTGTAAGATTTACTGTATGTATACCAGCATTAGTTTGTGTTACATTTTGAGTTAATTTTTGAACACCATCTCTCGGATTACTCATAGGAGTATCTTTAGTCCATATTTCAATAGTATAACTTGAATTTACACTTTCAAGAGCAATATTTATAGCATTTAAATTTTGATTTGAGTCTCCACTTACTTTAAATACATTTGCAAATGCTTTATATGAATGATAATTATCAGCAATAGATGAACCAGTAGTATCATAATGATAATTATACTCATAAGTATTTGCAGGAATTGCATCTATGCTATAAAATAAATCATCATAACTTGGATCTTCATACGACATCCAAAAATATCCATCATTTAATACATCATCACCCCAGCTATTTCTGACAAGCCAAGCACCATCATGCTCAACACTTTCTACATCATCACTTGGATCTTTATCTGGATTATGCCAAGTGAAATAATCTTTGCTTACATTGTCATCCCAGCCAACTATCATTACTGCATGATTTGCTCTTGCTCTTATTTCTACCCCACTTTCATGTTTTATAGTCGCTGGTGCAAGGTAATAATAATTACCATTTATCTCATTAGTTTCTTCAGAGTATTCTCCATATTCATTACTATAGTACCCTATTCCCACTGAACCATTTTCCATAATGGCTCTCTTTATTGCAGTTAAATCATTTTTACTTATAAATTGCACATCTTTAATTTCAAATTTATTATTATTAAATGCATATTTGCCCCTATCGCCAATCCCATTATACATAATATCAATTACATTGTCTTCATCTTGAGGAATATCCTGTTCACTTACAAAGCCCATATATGTTGAAGCCATTAATGTAGCTGATAACTGATTGCCACCAACATCTGCAAATAACATAGGTCCTTCTGGATATGGTATTACATCATAATAATCATAATTTATTGTTGTAAAATCTCTTCCTTCCACGCCTGGTTTATCTATATCTTCTGTATCAGTTACATCTTCTAAGCCTTCTGATGCAAAATATGCAAGTGCTATTTCACTTAAATCTGCCTCTGTCTCATTTCTTACTAAGTTTTTCTTTCTTAAAGAAGTCTCCGCCATACCAACTGTTGAAAATGCCCAACAAGTTCCAAAATTTCCTTGGTTACGAACTGGTGGCACTATTGACATACCATATGCATTAGTTTCATTTCTTGCATCATAACTGGTAGGGATTACTGTATCTCCAAATAATCCACTTTCTACATTACTATTCCTATCAACTGCCCCAACTTTTATGTCTGGACTAATAAAACCATTTTTATATTTACGACTAATTGAACTTCTTTTGCTTGTCTTACTTATATTACTTTCAGTGGCATTATAAATATCTTTTTCAATGCTACCTAAATTTATATCACTTATAGTTGCTACAGTACTGTCAATTTGTAAATCAATTATCTCGCTTACTGTTGCAATTTCATTATCTATTTCTGTTTTATTTTTTATTTCATCTTTAGTTTCTGAATCATCTGTCATTATAGAAGTATCTGTATCTTCTAAAACATCTGACTCCGTAGATACTATAACTTCTACTTTATTTTCAAGTTCAGTTGAACTTGTAGTTTCTATATTATTATCACCATTTTCTTTAGGAATCTTTATTTCTTCATCAACTTCCTCTTCTTCTTCTGTCTCTTCTTCACCATTTACTGGTTCTTCTTCAAAGTCTGATTCTGAGGTAGTTGCTTCAATAACTGCATCATCTTCTTCACTGTCATCTTCTTCACTGTCGTTTTCTTTACTGTCATCTTCTGGTTCTTCAACTTCACTATTTAGAATAGAGGTTTCTTGTTCATCTTCTTCTAAATAATCAATTTCTACATCACTCTCTGTAGAAATTTCTGTCTCGTTGTCATCAGTTATCATATCACCTATGGAAAAACTTGGCATACCATTACCAATAATCATGGTGATACATAGAATTACTGATAAAACTCTTTTAAATCTCATTCTTATTTCCCTCCTCCAGGTGTTTATTTGTGGGAACTCAATTCTTTGTCCCCAAATTTACATTATACTACTTTTTTAATATTTTATCAAATGAATGGTTAAAAGATGGGGTTGAAAATAACCCAATAAATCATAATAATACAATACTTGATAGAATAAGGTGTGAAATGTCTATAATTGAGTTAACAAATAAAAACTTGCTTGACATTGAAAAGAATATAGATTCGTGTATAGCCACAAGAAATGAAAGAATGATGGAGATCCCAGGTATAGGTTCGGTTCTTTGTGCCACAATACTTGCTAAAATAGGAGACATTACAAAAATGATGTTGCATACGACCATACGACCCACTCAAAGCTGGTGGCGTAAAATAATTAGTCAAACTCCTTTTTCATTAAAAAAAATACTGTATTAGAGAGCTTGTTTTTTATGCTCATTAAAACTATGTAGCCATCATTTCTAATGTTCTGCTTCATCTTTAGTGGATTGGTGGGAAAGGACATTTTCCAGATGTTAGATAGAATTACATGATATTATATTTTTTAATAAAAATTGCAGGTTCTATCCTGCAACATACTAACATATTTGTTATTAAATCAAATTTCTAATAATATATAAATATCGTTTTTTATTATTAATTATAAATATTAATTTTAATTTATGCTTTTGATAATCTCATAAACTCTTTCTCGCTCACTCCAAGTCTTTTTGCCGCTTCTTTTACTGATATTAATTTGTTCTTTACCAAATCAAATAAGAGCGACATTTTCTCCTCTAGTCTACCTTCCTGCCTATCTTCTCTCTTTAATTCTTCTTCGTAAAACTCGGTTACTGTGTCTTGATCAAATAATATTCCCATAATATCTATGACCTCCTCTCTTCTATCTACTAAATACTCTGATAAAATATTTTTC
>CADCOW010000226.1 GCA_902803205.1 uncultured Eubacteriales bacterium
AAACTATTATAAAAATACTAAACTTTTACCAGCAAATATCACTGATTTTTGCACCACATAAGTGTATACTTTTTCTTTACTTTAGCAGTGTAAAATTGGGTATGTTACAATATTTTAATAATACTTTTTGATACTAAAAATGGTAATAAAATAAGGCTTTTTCAAGCCTCGTAGGTGCAGATATCATCATAACAATAGGTACGGATATCATCACCACCATAAGGGCAGATATCATTTACCTGCTGTAGGGGCGGATATTATCCGCCCAAAGGATGTCCCCAAATCACCAATAATATACCCCGTCCCCAAATTTAAATAAAAAAATTATTTGCCTTGCATTATTTGTATAAATTTTTCCATATCATCATTTGTTATATCTAAAAACCTTAAGTAACTAACTGGATTTTTTAAAATATCAAGTGTGTTATAAGTAAAGCCTCTTATTGATGCAATATCTTCTTGTATTTCTCCTTTTACTATTTTATAATACTGCTCACTACCTTTTTTTACCCTATAAAAATTCTCATATGTTTTCATAAAATCTTCTATTAATTCATTTTTACTCGCAGAAAGTAAGGATTCAAATAAAGCACAGATTGCACCAGTTCTATCCTGACCTTCCATACAGTGAACAAGATATGGACCTTCATGTTCGTTTATAAATTTCATAGCTCTAAGTACTGATTTTCCAAAATTATATGATGTTACATCAGCATTAGTATTTAAAAACAAAATATTTTGTTTGCTATAATAAGTATCATAATAATTTTCAAAAAAACTTGTATCATCTTTATGGTTATTTAAATTAATTATAGTTTTTATACCATATTTTTTCAAGCAGTCATCAGCATACTTATTTCGTTTCATAAATGGGTCTATTGGAGATGATGAGCGATATAAGATACCTTCTTTAATTCTTCCAGCTTTTACGGTTCTAAAGTTGCAGTATTCTTCATCATTCAAATCACTATAATCTTCTCTATTATTAGTGCGAATTAAATTATAAACTTCAAATTCTTCATGGTATCCTTTTTTCTCATATAGTTCTAATTCAAAATGTATAGGAAACTTTATCCCTTTAGAAACCAATATATCAATATCCATATCTTCATTTTCAAGATATACTGCTATTCTATTCTTTTTCACAAAATTTGAATGGAATGAAACTATTGGTATAGTTTTAAACATTTGACTTCCGACAAGTACATTTCCTCCAGAATGAGTACACCTATAACTTGGGACATAAGGAATAATTAATTCTTTTCCTAAAAATGAAACCTTAATTGTATCTTCATATTCAAAGCCAGCATTTTTAAAATCATCCATAGAAAAAGGTGTTCTTATCTCACCATATTTGCCTAAATCTTCATATTTTGCTTCAAAAGTTAAAATACTCATAATTATATCTTATTCCTTAACAATACGAAAAAAATATATACATTTAATACACTACATATAATTGCAACTCTATCAGGTAATCCTGAAGATACAAATATTAAAGCATAAATTGCTACCTCAATATAAGCAAAATATTTTGCCTTTATAGGAATCAAAAAATAAATGTAAAACACGGCATCTGGAAATGTAAGTGCAAAAGCCATGATTATAGAAAAGAATGTATATGTTGGGTACATTATCACATTTGTTTTCATAACAAAATATACAAAAAACGCCCCAATAATTTGGCTTATATATCCAATAAACATAAATAAATTAAATTTAAATGGTCGCCACATCATAGTAAGCGTCTTTGTTATTGAATAATAAACATAAATCATTAGTAGTGATAATATAATTGATACACTTGAAGTTGGTGGGTAAAAAATAAAAGTAAAAAGTCTCCATATTTGCCCTTTTAAAATCATACTTACATCAAGACTTAAATATAGTAAGTAATAATAAGGGTTAAATAAGTTCATTATAAGACCAATCAAAAATATAACCACCATATACAAATAAAGATTTGGGAAACTTAAAAATGAGTATTTTCTTTCTAATTTATCTAATATATTCATAATAATAATATAGCAAAAATTTGAAAAATATGCTATACTTTTATTATATTTTTAAAAGAACTATTTTTTATTATACATAGGAGGTATAAAATGGGCAAGGGAAAAGGTTTAACATTCACCGTATTTGCTGCACTTGGAGCTTTTGTAGGCTATGCAAGTTATATGGCAAAACAGAATGAATTTTCAAATGATACTAAAGAAAAATATGATACTTTTATTAATAAGGCAAAAAATGTTGGTACAGATTTAAAAAGAACATATACATCTATTGGTGACAAATCAAAATTTACTGCAAGTACTAAAAATCTAAGTGAAAGCACAAAAAAACTTGCAAGTAAAGCTACTGATCTCGTAGTAAGTGCTACCAATGATATGTATAATAATGTAAAATCATATGTAAGTGAAGCAATAAGTAATGTAACATCTGATTATGATTATGATGATTATGAAACACCCAAAAAAAATTTAAAAAAAAGTAAAACTATAAAAAAATCTGCAAAGAAAACTTCAAAAACAACTAAAAAGAAAAAATAATAATATTTAAATAAAAGGGGCTCTCTATTAAGAACCCCCTTTTATTATTTTCTATTTTTGTTCAACTTCTACTTTTCTAATTATTTTATTTTCTATTTCATCTTTAATCATTTTAATAAAATCACCTATAGTTGTTGTTCCTTCATCTCCTTTAAATCTACTTCTAACTGCAATTTTATTTTCTTCAGCTTCTTTTGGTCCTACAACTATCATATAAGGGATTTTATGAACCTGTGCTTCTCTTATCTTATATCCCATTTTTTCAGCTCTATCATCCAAATGAACTCTTATATCTGCATTTTTTAATTCACTTTCAATTTGCTTTGCATAATCAAGAGTTTTATCTGATACTGGTATTACTTCAACTTGTACAGGGGCAAGCCAAGTAGGAAATGCTCCTGCAAAATGCTCTATTAAAATTCCCATGAATCTTTCTATTGAACCAAAACAAACTCTATGAATCATAATAGGTTGATGTTTTTCACCATCAGCGCCTATATATTCCAATTTAAATCTTTGTGGAAGTTGTATATCAAGTTGTATAGTACCACATTGCCAAGTTCTACCAAGACAATCTCTTAAATGGAAATCAATTTTTGGACCATAAAATGCACCATCACCTTCATTTAATATATAGTCCATATTATTATTCTTAAGTGCCTTTATAAGACCACCTTCTGCTCTATCCCATTCTTCATCAGTTCCCATTCTATCTTCTGGTCTTGTAGATAACTCAACAAAATAGTCAAACTCAAATAATTTATAAAAATCATCAATAATTTTAATTATTCTTGTAACTTCTTCTTCAATTTGATTTTCAGTAATATATATATGAGCATCATCTTGAGTAAAGCATCTAACTCTCATAAGTCCATGAAGCTCACCAGATTTTTCATGACGATGGACAATTCCAGGTTCTGCAAGTCTAAGTGGTAAATCTCTATAACTTCTTGGTTCATTCATATATACAAGTATTGAACCTGGACAATTCATAGGCTTTAAACAATAATTTTCATCATCAATACTTGTTGAATACATATTTTCACCATAGTGTTCCCAGTGACCTGAAGTTTCCCATAACTCACGATTCAACATAATAGGTGTCATAATCTGGTCATAATTATTTTTATAATGCACCTTCTTCCAGAAATTAATAAGTGTATCCCTTACAATCATACCTTTTGGCAAGAAGAAAGGAAAACCAGGACCATAATCACTTAACATAAATAATCCAAGTTCTTTTCCAAGTTTTCTGTGGTCTCTCTTTTTTGACTCTTCAATCATAGTTATATAATTATCTAATTCTTCTTTTTTAAAAAATGCAGTAGCATATACACGAGTAAGCATCTTATTATGCTCATCACCTCTCCAGTAAGCCCCAGCTATAGACATAAGTTTAAAATGTTTAAAATCAGATGTGTGAAGTAAATGTGAACCACCACATAAATCTATAAAATCATTTTGCTTTGCAAAATAAACTTTCTCATTTTCAGGTATATCTTCAACTAATTCAACTTTATATTCTTCATTTCTATCCTTAAAAAATTTAATTGCTTCAGACTTTTCCATAGTGTATCTTTCCATAGTAGCATTTTCTTTGATGATTTTTTTCATTTCTTCTTCTATCTTAGGAAAATCTTCATCCGATATTTTTATATCACCAAAATCAATATCATAATAAAAACCATTATCAATAAATGGTCCAATCGCAAGTTTTGCATTTGGATAGAGTCTCTTGATTGCATTTGCCATTATATGGCTACCAGTATGTCTTAATGTATTAAGTGCATATATATCACTTTGTTCATAATCTTTTGTACTTCCATCTTTTTCAATAATTCTAATCATAAAAACCTCTCAAATTTTATTATACCATCTATTTTAATATATCTTGTCAAAAATATCAATATTATGTATAAAAGTAAATACGCATAAGTCATATAGTCAATCTTTTTATACTTTAAAGGTCTAAGTTTAGTCCTTATAGCATCACTTGAATAACATCTTGATTCCATAGCATAAGCCAAATCATTAGCCCTTTTAAAAGCAGATACAAACAAAGGTATAAGTAGTGGTATAAGTGATTTTGCTTTTTCTATAATATTTCCGTGTTCAAAATCTGCACCTCTTGACATTTGGGCATTCATTATTTTATCAACTTCTTCTATAAGTATAGGTATAAATCTAAGAGCTATTGACATCATAAGTGCTATTTCTGCTACAGGTACTTTAAATACTTTTAAAAATGATAAACCTTTCTCAAGTCCATCTGTTAGTTTACTTGGTGTAGTAGTCAATGTTAATATGGATGAACCTATAACTAAGTATATAAGTCTTATTGCCATTTTTATAGCAATTATAATACCTTCTTTCGTAATTTTAAATATACCAAGACTTAAAACTATTTTACCTGGTGTCAAAAACAAATTAAAAAATATAGAAATTAGTAGTAATATTAAAAGTGATTTTAAGCCTCTTATAATAAATTTAAATGGTACCCTACACATATAAATTGCAATAATTAAAAAAATTGTTGCAAACAAGTAAGCAAAGATATTTGTAGAAATAAATAATGATACCAAAAACACAAGAGTTGCCACTAATTTAACTCTCGGATCAAGAGAATGCACTATGCTATCTTTTTTATAATATTGTCCTAAAGTAATATCTCTAATCATATCAATTTATATCTAACATTTGATTATATAATTCGTTAAACTTAAGTTTATTTGTATCTAAATTATACCCCTTTATTTTTAAATCATTAAATATTTGAATAGCATATGGCATATCCAAATCAGCATTTTTCATTATCTCTTCATCGGACAAAACTTCATAAGGTTTTCCTATTTTTAAAAGTTTACCCTCATTCAATACTATTACTTTATTTGCATATTCCATAACATCATCAAGATTATGTGTTATGAAAATTATAGTTGTATCTTTTTCTTCATTTAATTTTTTGATTAAATTATAAAAATTAGTTTTAGAAGTAGCATCAAGCCCAGCATCAGGTTCATCAAAAATTAATATTTCAGGCTCCATAACAAAAATACCTGCAAATGCAACTTTTCTTTTTTCTCCTCCAGATAAATTGAATGGCGATTCATTTTTCAATTGTTCTATCTCAAATAATTTTAATATTTCTTCTGATTTTTTATACGCTTCATCTTTACTTAATCCCTTTTTTATAGCTCCAAATGCTACATCATCAATTACAGTTTCAGAAAATAATTGATATTCTGGATATTGAAAAACCACTCCAATTTTAAACCTTAGTCCAGTAAGGTTATAGTCTTTTCTATATATACTTGAACCATTATATAATATATCTCCACTTGTTGCTTTATATAATCCATTTAAATGACTAATTAAAGTGCTTTTTCCACTACCAGATTTACCAATAATTGCAACAAAATCTTTTTCATCAATACTAAAAGACACATCATCAAGTACATACTTTGATGTTTTTTCATAGTTATTATATTGATATTTTAAATTTTTTACTTCAAGAATTGACATAATTCTTTTACTGTAAATTCATTTCCTTTAAGGTTTTTACCTTTCTCTTTTAACAATTTTGAAAGTTTAGTTATATAAGGTAATTCAATTCCAGCCTCTAATAATATTTCTTCTTTTAAAACAGTATTCTTTGGTGTATCATCATTTATTATTTTGCCATTATTCATAACCAACACTCTATCTGCATATTTAATCTCTTCAATATAATGTGATATTAAAATAACAGTGATTTTTTGATTTTTATTTAACTCATACACCTTGTTTAATAAATCTATCCTGCCATTTTTATCTATCATACTTGTAGGTTCATCTAAAACTAATATTTTAGACTTTAGACATAAAATTCCTGCAAGTGAAACTTTTTGTTTTTGTCCACCAGAAAGTTTATTTGTTTGACTATAACGCGAATCTTTTATTCCAAGTATATTTAGCGACTCATCAATTCTTTTATCCATCTCTTCAGATTCAAACCCAAGATTTTCCATACCAAATGCTACATCTTCTTCAACAATACTTGCAACAATTTGATTGTCTGGATTTTGAAATGCCATACCAATATTTCTTCTTATATTTATAAGATTTGATTCATCTTTTGTATTCATCCCATAAATTGTCACATCGCCACTACTTGGCAATATCAATGCATTTAGGCATTTAACAAAGGTTGACTTTCCACTTCCATTTTTTCCTATTATACAAATAAATTCACCTTCATTTATAGAAAGTGAAATATCATCAATTACTCGCTTTTTTGATATAATTTCATTTTCCTCATTAGTTATATCAAAGTCAACTATTAAATTTTTTATACTAATATTTTCCATAAATAAAGGCGGCCATTCGCCGCCTAAAAAATAAATATATCATTTACTAGCTTTGAATCCATCTACCATCACTACCTATGTTAAAACCATTTATAGTTGTATTTGTTGCCATAAAACCATACAACCCTTGAGTTGTTCCTTTTGGATAAAAATAATAAAAAGAAACATTACCATTTTTATCAGCTATTTGTTTCCAACCTGTAACCATTACACCACTTTCATCAAAATAAAAATATTTATTATCATATTTCACCCAAGAATTTGAAAGCATAGCACCAAAATTATCTCCAGATTGAGTATCAAAATAATAATATGTATCATTTATATTTACCCAACCAGAAACCATAGTACCATCTGTTCCAAGATAATAATACCTATTGTTGATGTTTTGTACACCAACTTTCATTTCTCCTCTTTCATCAAGATAATACCATTTATTCTGCCACTGTATCCAATTATTTTTAACCATTTGTCCATCTGGTCTATAAAAATACCAAGTGTTATTCATTTGAACCCAACCAACACTTTGTCTGCCACTATTATATGAACTGGCACCACCACCATGAGCAATAAGTGAAAGTGTAGCATCATCAACTGCTATAGAGCCTGACTCTGTATATTCAGAATTTTTACCATACTCTGATTGAGCATCAGAACCAGGAACAGTCCTAACTTTAAATGAATAATCGCCTACTTTATTAAAATAGCCACTAAAATTATAACTATTACCGCGATATCTATCTACTCTTGCTACAACTGAAGAATCTCTATATAAAACTATATCATAATATCCAGAATCTCTTACATTTGGAGATTCCCATCTTGCTGTACCTCTATTATCTTCCCAATATACATTTTGAGGAGCATCGTAAGTTCCTTTTATTCCCCTAAGCGCAAATACAACTTTTAAATTTGATGTTGAAAGCCTCTGTGCTGATATAAAAGTTCCCTTTGAAATATAACAATTTGATGAAGAATATGAACTTAAAAATCTATAATAGTAATCATTACTACTATTGTTATTATAATTATTATATTCATCATAATCTTTGGTAGTAAGATATACTACAACTCTTGGGCTTCCACCAATTTCAAAATCTCTATCGCCTTGTGAATACCATTCAGCCGATTCTATCTGATATTTTGCAGAAGAAGATACATATACATTATAATCATTTGATTCTCCATCTGCTGTACCTGGACTTATGTCTGGCAATCCATCTTCACTGATTGAGTCAAAATCAAAGTTAAAATTTGTTCTTATACTGATACTATTTATATCCTTATAAATAACCCTTGCATTTGACACAAAATCAAATGAAAAAACCATAAATAAACTTAAAAGGATTGCAATTATCTTGATATTAATCTTTTTATTCATTTTAATAAAACTCCTTTCAAAAAATCAAATAAAAAAGCAATAAGATATTGCCCCCCTCACAATTATATATGATTAATTTTACAATATTTTATCTATAAAGTCAATGATTTTCACAAATTACTCACAATTTTTTAACAATTCAATATACATATTTTCTTTTAATTCTTTTCTTGATAAAAATGGTGCCATATCTTCAAGTGGTGGACTTACAACTCTACCATCTTTTGTTTTTCTACCTGAACTCTTAGGTTCCCATACTTGCTCTTTATCTGTAAATACTTCTATAATTGAAGCATTATCAAAATTAAAAATTTTTTTTATGGTTTTATTTAATTCACTGCACTTTTTTATACTAAAATATTTAATTCCAAAAGCATTTGCAATTTTTTCATAGTTTGGAAATGACAAATCATGAGACTCAGGTCCTATACCAACATGCGAATGATTGCTAAATAAATTATTTTGTGTAATTCTAAGCGAATGATATCCTTCATTATTTATAATAAAAAGTTTTATAGGTAGTTTATTAGTTATAACAGTTTGAATTTCTTGCATATTCATCATAAAACCGCCATCACCTTCAAATGCAATAACTTCTTTTTTACCATTTGCAACACAGGCACCAATAGAAGCAGGTAGTCCATAACCCATAGATGCTATTACATTGTTATTTATGAATCTCGTATTTTCTTTTATAACATAACTTTGATGACCAGCTACACAGCTTGCTCCACTTGTTGCTACTGAAATTGAATCTTTTTTTAAATTTTTAGATAATGCATCAAAAAATGCATATACATTTACTTTAGAACCTCTATATTTATTTTTATCAACTACAGGGTACTTATTTTTCCAAAAAACACACTTCTCATTCCAACTCTTATTATTAAATAATTTTTTAATTTTATTTTTCTTTAAATAATCATCAAAAGATACAAAAAAATCTTTTGCATCTGCATGTATTTTATAGTCAACATGAATTGTATGTTTTTTAAACTCTTCTTTATCTATATCTACCATCACAACTTTTGCTACTCTTGCCCAATCTTTATAATTATATCCAGTTTGCCTAATAGATATTCTTGTACCAATAGCAATTATTAAATCTGAATTTTGAATGGCAAAATTACCTGCCCTATCTCCCATATTGCCAGCACGCCCACAATACAGGTCATTATTTGTCTCAATTAAATCTATTGAATCCCAATAAGTAACTACTGGAATATTCATTTTCTTTATAAGACTTCTAAATTCTTTAAAACCATTTGATAATCTAACACCAAAGCCAGCATATATTACTGGTCTTTTAGCACTTTTAATCAATGAAATCACTTTTTTTATATCATTTATTTTTACTTTTTTTGGTAATAACTTATCATCTTCTTTTTTAGACATAGTTCCATAATAAGGCTTTAGTTTTTCAGTATCAATTATTTCTCCCTGAAAATCTACTGGTATATCTAACCACACTGGTCCCATCCTACCAGTAGTCGCAAGATAAAATGCTTTTTCAAGATGAAATCTAATATCTATTGGTTTATCAATAGTCACTGCATACTTTGTCATATTTTTAACAGATGTAACTATATCAAACTCTTGGTCTCCCATAGAGCGAAGATTTGCACCAGTAAACTTTTTCTCATACATTGATGTAGTATCGTGTCGCACTTGCCCACTAACAACTATCATTGGAATAGAATCAAGATAAGCAGATGCCACACCATTAAGAGCATTGATACCTCCAGGACCTGTTGTCACACATAAAAGTGCAGGTTTATTATTTATACGAGCATAACAATCAGCAGCCATAGCTGATGCTTGTTCATGATGATTGTAAAGCATCTTGAGACCTTTCTTATGACCAAAAGAGTCATTTAAATGCATAGCGCCTCCGCCAATAACAGTAAAACCGTGGCAAATGCCGTGATCAACTAAAAAATTTGCTATATAATCTGCTAATCTTATTTTCATATAACCTCATTTATCTTAATATTGTCAACAGCAATTATCGGCGCTTAGTCCTCACAATGAGAATTACTAAGACTTTACTATTTTGTTAAAAGCAGGAGCAAAAAAGCTCAACGGTCGAGCATCGCTGAAAAGATGCTCGCTCTCTTATCCGGTGACTTTTTTGCTCCTAACACAAAATACTAAAGTCAAGTAATTCTAACATTGTTGCGGAACCGCCAAAATTGCTGTTGACAATAAAATAATAAGTAGTTATTATAAAACAACTATCATATTATTTATTAAATTTTTTCACTGAGTGCTACGGCAACTGCCACAGTCATTCCTACCATTGGATTATTGCCTGCGCCAATAAATCCCATCATATCAACATGTGCTGGCACAGATGATGAACCTGCAAATTGTGCATCTGCATGCATTCTTCCCATAGTGTCAGTCATACCATAAGATGCTGGACCTGCAGCCATATTATCTGGATGAAGTGTTCTACCTGTACCGCCACCAGATGCAACTGAAAAATATTTTTTGCATTGCTCTATTCTTTCTTTTTTATATGTTCCAGCTACTGGATGTTGAAAACGAGTTGGGTTAGTTGAATTTCCAGTTATAGATATATCTACATTTTCACGATGCATAATAGCCACACCTTCCATCACATCATCAGCACCATAGCATTTAACTTTTGCTCTTTCACCATTTGAATAAGAAGTTGCCTTAATTTCTTTCAACTCATTTTTAAAGTGGTCAAACTCAGTTTGCACATAAGTAAAGCCATTTATTCTTGAAATTATTTTTGCTGCATCTTTTCCAAGTCCATTTAAAATTACTCTTAAAGGTTTTTTACGAACCTTATTTGCATTATTAGCTATACCAATAGCACCTTCTGCAGCAGCAAAACTTTCATGACCTGCCAAAAATGCAAAGCACTCAGTTTCTTCAGATAAAAGCATAGAGGCAAGATTTCCATGACCTATACCTACTTTTCTATTTTCAGCAACTGAACCTTCTATACAAAATGCTTGAAGTCCAAGTCCAATGTTTTCAGCAATCTTATATGCTTCTTTATCACCTTTTTTTATAGCAATCGCTGCACCTGCTATATATGCATAACAAGCATTTTCAAAACATATTCCTTGTATGCCTTTTATGATACTATAAACATCTACGCCTTTGTCATCACATATTTTTTTTGCTTCATCTATGTCTTTTATACCATATTCATTCAATACTTTATTTATTTTATTGATTCTTCTATCATAGCCTTCAAATGTTATACTCATAACTACTCCTTTCTTGGATCTATTATTCTTTTTGCATCTTTAACTCGACCATATTCACCTTTAGATTTTTCCCAAGCCTCATTAGGGGTATCACCTTTTTTTATAAAATCAGTCATCTTTCCAAGTGATACATATTGATATCCAATAATCTCATCATTTTCATCAAGCGCAATACCTGTGACATACCCTTCTGCCATTTCAAGATATCTTGAACCTTTTTCTTTTGTTCCATACATAGTTCCAACTTGTGATCTTCTACCTTTACCAAGGTCTTCAAGTCCAGCACCTACAGCAAGTCCATCATCTGAAAAAGCAGATTGGGTTCTGCCATATACTATTTGAAGAAATATCTCTCTCATGGCAGTATTAATTGCATCACAAACTAAATCAGTGTTAAGTGCTTCTAATATAGTTTTTCCAGGCAAAATTTCAGATGCCATTGCAGCAGAATGAGTCATACCACTACATCCTATAGTTTCAACCAATGCTTCTTCAATAATTCCATTTTTTACATTTAAAGTCAATTTGCAAGCACCTTGTTGTGGCGCACACCAACCTATACCATGGCTAAATCCGCTTATGTCTTTTACTTCTTTAGCATGTACCCATTTACCTTCTTCTGGGATTGGTGCATTTTCATGATTTGCACCTTTCATAACTTTACACATGCACTCTATATCTTTTGTATAAACCATATATACCTCCTGTAAATATGTATAATATTATTTTCTTTTATAAATTAAACTACACTTAATAATTATATCATAATTATACATATTTTACTATATATACTATAATAAACTTTAAAATAAATATAATAAATTAAAAAATAATAATTGACTTATTTTGATAAAAAATGTATAATTTATAAGTTATATATTTATGTAATTCGGAGACATACCCAAGAGGCCGAAGGGGCGCCCCTGCTAAGGGTGTAGGGTGGATCAAACCGCCGCGAGAGTTCAAATCTCTCTGTCT
>CADCOW010000227.1 GCA_902803205.1 uncultured Eubacteriales bacterium
GTCCCATCCTTTCTTATATCAGCTGGGGCAATATTAATTGTTACTTTTTTTGCTGGAATTTCTACATTAGAATTTTTGAGAGCGGTTTTAACTCTATCTCCCGCTTCTTTAACTGAACTTGCAAGATTTCCTACCATCAAAAAATTCGGCAGGCCATTACTACTATCTGCTTCAACATAAGTGAGTACTCCATTAATACACCTTAATGTTTCGCACAATACTTTAGAATACATAGGCAATTTATAGTAAATTACTATGCTACATATAATATATTGTAGCATAAAATTTAAAAAAATGCTATAATATTTAATATGAAAAGATTAGGTATAGACATTGGTAGCACGACTGTAAAGGTCGTTATTACTGATGAGAAAAATCAAATACTATTTGGAGAATATGAAAGACATCTTGCCAATATTCAGTACTGTCTTAGTAATTTACTAAAAAAAGCCTCTAAACAACTTGGTGACTTTGATGTAAATACTTGTATAACAGGCTCTGGCGGTCTTTCTTTATCAAATGCTTTAGGTGTAAATTTTACACAAGAAGTTATAGCAGTCTCAACTTCTCTTAAAAAACTAAATGGCAAATGTGATGTTGCAGTAGAACTTGGTGGAGAAGATGCGAAAATAATATATTTTGATGGCAATTCAGTTGACCAAAGAATGAATGGAATTTGCGCTGGTGGAACTGGTTCTTTTATAGACCAGATGGCGTCACTTCTTAAAACTGATGCAAGTGGTTTAAATGAATATGCTAAAAATTATAAAATGATATATCCTATAGCAGCGAGATGTGGAGTATTTGCTAAATCAGATATTCAGCCTCTTATAAATGAAGGCGCCACTAAAGAAGATTTGGCGGCATCTATTTTTCAAGCAGTAGTTAATCAAACTATCTCGGGACTAGCTTGCGGCAAACCTATAAAAGGTCATGTGGCATTTCTTGGAGGCCCACTCCACTATCTATCTGAACTTCGAAATGCATTTATAAGAACACTTAAACTTACAGATGATACCATTATCAATCCAGATAACTCACATCTTTATGCAGCACTTGGATGTTGCCTATGTGAATTAAAGGAAGAAACTGTTCTTTCTTTATCAGATTTAACTTCTAAACTTGATTATGGCATAAAGTTAAACACTGAAATTAAAAGGCTTGAACCTCTATTTAATGATGACAAAGAATATGCTGACTTTAAATATAGACATTCTCTTGCTACGGTTGGGAAAGCAGAGTTAAAAGATTATGAAGGTGAATGTTTTTTAGGTATTGATGCAGGTTCTACAACTACAAAGTTTGCTCTAATATCAAAAGATGGAAAACTTTTACATAGTTTTTATGACAACAACAATGGTTCTACTATTGACACTGCAAAAAGAGCAATTAAAAACCTTAAAGATTTACTTCCTAAAAATTGTAAAATAAGTGCAAGTTGCTCTACTGGCTATGGCGAGCAACTTTTAAAATCTGCGTTTTGTCTTGACTTTGGAGAAGTTGAAACTATAGCACACTACTATGGTGCAACTTTCTTTAATCCAAATGTTGATGCAATTCTTGACATCGGTGGTCAAGATATGAAATACATTAAAATAAAAGATGGATATGTTGATAATGTTTTATTAAATGAAGCGTGCTCATCAGGTTGTGGCTCTTTTATAGAAACATTTGCTAAAAGTTTAAACTTTGAAGTTAAAGAATTTGCTAAAGTTGCACTGTTTTCTAAAAATCCTATAGACCTTGGAACACGCTGCACAGTATTTATGAATTCAAATGTTAAGCAGGCTCAAAAAGAAGGTGCAGATGTGTCAGATATAAGTGCTGGTCTATCATACTCTGTTATAAAAAATGCATTATATAAAGTTATAAAGATTACTGACCCAGAACTTTTAGGTGACAATATAGTTGTGCAAGGTGGAACTTTTTATAATGATTCAGTTCTACGTGCTCTTGAAAAAATCACAGGTAGAAATGTAGTTCGCCCTGATATAGCAGGTATTATGGGTGCATTTGGTGCAGCACTCATAGCAAAAGAAAGATATTATCTCGCACTTGAAAAAGAAGGCAAGTTTACTTCTTCTATGCTTTCACTTGATGAAATAATTAATCTTGAATATAAAACTAATATTGCCAGATGTGGCAAATGTCTAAACAACTGTGTTCTAACTATTAATCTTTTCAAAGATGAAAATGGAGAGTTTAAGAGAAGATTTATATCTGGCAATCGTTGCGAAAGAGGTCTTGGGCTTGAGAAAAAATCCGATGCGGTTCCAAATCTATTTGAATATAAGGCAAATAGAATGTTTGACTATGAGCCACTACCACTTGATAAAGCAAAAAGAGGTATAATTGGCATTCCTCGAGTATTAAATATGTATGAAAACTTCCCATTTTGGGCAGTATTTTTTAAGGAACTTGGATACTCTGTGCTTCTATCTCCTATCTCAAGTAGAAAAATATATGAGATGGGAATTGAATCTATACCATCAGAATCTGAATGTTATCCTGCAAAACTTGTTCACGGTCATATAGAATGGCTAATTGATAATGGTGCTACATTTATATTTATGCCTTGTGTTCCATTTGAAAGAAAAGAAATAGAAGGTGCTCAAAATCACTATAACTGCCCTATGGTCACATCATATGCAGAAAACATTAAAAATAATGTAGAGAACCTTCATTTAAAAAATATAAAATTTTATAATCCATTTTTAGCATTTACAAATAAAGAGACATTGAAAGACTCTCTTAATAAAGCAATTAAAAATCATTTATATTTCCCAGATAACATAAGCGTAAATGAAATAAATTCTGCTTGCGATAAGGCTTGGGATGAATTAGTAAAATCAAGAGAAGACATAAAGAAAAAAGGTGAAGAAACTTTAAAATGGATTAAAGACAATAAATCACATGGAATAATACTTGCTGGTCGTCCTTATCATGTAGATAGCGAAGTGCACCACGGCATACCAGATTTGATACAAAGTTATGGATTTGCAGTGTTGACTGAAGATTCAGTATCCCATCTTGGAAATGTAGAGAGACCTACTATAGTTACTGACCAATGGATGTATCACAGTCGTCTTTATGCTTGTGCAAATCTTGTAAAAAATCGCGATGACATAGATTTAATACAACTTAATTCATTTGGCTGTGGTCTTGATGCAGTAAC
>CADCOW010000228.1 GCA_902803205.1 uncultured Eubacteriales bacterium
AATAGATATACAGAAGCAGAAACTAATGAGATGTTATTAAAAAATAGTAAAGTAGTCATGTATAATTATAGTAGTAACCCAGTTCTTTCAGACTCAGACTTTGATGGAAGAAGTGACTTAAGAGATGGTCGAAAGTTAGACAATGAATATAACTCAACAAATGAAACTAATAACTATAGTGGTATAAAAATAAAGTTTAACCAAGATTATAGATATTTCTTTATGGATAGCAAAAATTACTATGAAGAACTTGCCGAGATGGGACTAATACTTTCAAATATGGCATCTAAAAAGAGAAAAAACAATATATATGTAAATAAAAAATGGGTTAATAATAATGTAGGAGAACCATATACTGCAAATAATTTGGATGAATACATGTATTATTTTGGTATGGAACATAGAATTAATCATATGAACGAACAAGTGCCGTATATGTTAGGTCAACATGATACAATCGCTCTTCTTGGTAAAGTAAGCAATCTTGAACGAAATGTCATAACTCTTGTCATAGGTGAAAATGAAAATTACAAAGATATTCTTGCAGCAAACTATGATGGCTCATTAGGATTAGGTAGTGGAGATGACATTCATCACCAAGGCTATGACTATCATGCACAGCAGATATACGAGCAATTAGTAAACTATGACAATTCTCAAACAGCAGACAGGTGGAAGAAGTCTTACTGGATAATAGGATATGGAACTGGTGGTTCTATCGCAAATCTTGTAGCAAAGAAGTTCATAGACTATAAACATGTGAATACAAACATTTACTGCTATACATATCAGGCACCAAACACAATAAATAGAAATAACTTAACCAAGCGAATAGCTAATACTAAATATCAATCAATATTCAACATAGAGAACACAGATGATATAATGTTAAATCTTATGGGTGATGACACAGGGTGGACAAAATATGGTGTGCTTAAGAGATTGTCAGTAGGGGATGATAAGAAAGTAAAACAATCTTGGAATAGACTTACTGGAGATTCATATAAAGGTGGAAGTAGGTTTATAGATAGTTTATTAGGTAATATACTAAATTTTGTTAGAGGTATGGTTAGTGGATTTTCTTCTACGTATATTCTAAATGATGAATTAGATACATTAGAACTTGCAAGAGCCATATATGCTGAAAAAATTAAAGAAGAAAGTGCATCAATACGGCAAGCAATTTTAGATACATATATCAATGAACCAGAATATCTTATACAGGCAAAGAATATTGATTATAAAAGTAAAGTTGCAGATTTACAAGCTAAAGATTTTACAGCAGCTGATAGAATTATAATTAATGAGTTAGTGACTATATTACAACCATTTGTTGATGTAAGAAAAAAAGATGAAAGTATGACTGTGAAAAAGGCATTAGATCAAATGGGTAATTGGTATGTTGAAAATGTATATACATATCAAGGTGGACAAAAAACAGTTGCAACTATTGATAGGGATTCAAGTGTATTTGCTTCTGAAACTGCAAAACAAAAATGGGAAGAGTATAAAAATAAGTATAAGGCGGATAATCATATATCAAGTATACCAAGTAGTGTAAAAATACTAAATGTAATGGACACTGGAAGTGTGGATGCTAAATATTGGTGTGATAAATTTGAAAGATTAGGTTATAAAGATAAAGAAATTGGTGATGATTGTTCAAGATTTGCGACTTCGGTATATTATCATTTTTTTAACCGAAAAAATGGAATCAATGACGGTAAAGGTGTAAATTTGAAATTTGGTGGGTCTGGATATTTCGTTTATGATTTCAAGGTTAATCAAAAAAGAATAGGTTATGTACTATATCATAATGGGTTTGAGATATGGGATGTATCTAATAGCAGTTTTTTTGAGGAAAATGAAGATTTTGAATTACAGGAAGGTGATTTACTATATAGGCATGAGAATGGAACGAATATTCATGGTGAAGTGAGGGATTCTGCTCATTTAGAGTTTTATATTGATGAAAATACATCTTTTGGATGGGGTGAAATACATAATTCATATAATGAAAATTTATATAATAAAGAATTTAGGATTGTAAGGAATGCTGAAGACTTTGCAGAGTATTTTGGAGATAAACCATATAAAGGAGCAGGAATATATAATATAAAACATAAGGATGGCGAGAATGATGATTTATATAACAAAGGTGTAGGAAAAGATCAAATTGGTAGAACAATAATAGGGAGATGCGATGTTGGTATCCCTTATACTTATGTAATTAGATATACGGGGGTAGAAAGATGATAAAAAAGATAATTTTGTTTACTTCACTATTTATACTAATAATTACATTAGGAGTAATTACATTATTTTGTTATGAGGATAAAAATATAAATGATGATAAATTATTAAATAATAAACTTGATATTAAAAATAATAAGTTTTATGATAAAGTATACAATGGTTTCGATTATAGATTTTTATTTCACTATTTATCATTCAATACTGAATATAATGATGTTCCAGTTACAGAACATTATAAAACTAAATTTAAGTTAAATTTATCAGAAGTATATAATTTTGAAAAATATAATTCGGCATTATATAATTATGAATCTTCAGATTTGAATCAAATGCTTACAAGAATTGAATTTGATTATTTGAAAGAAAATAGTTTTAGCATTGAGTTATTAATACTTAAGAAACCCAGTGATAACCATCCAATGTTAAATAGAATTATTTATTTTAATTATTTAGTAGATGAGAATGGATTTGTAGATGATATAGAGTTTATTAAAGAAGAGATATACCGTGAAGATGATGGAACACCAATAATAAGACCTAATAATAGGAAATTTGATGCTCCTAATAATATTGCAAGATATTTAGAAAATTTAGTGTATGGATTTGATTTCATAAAGTATAAAAATGAAAGAGAATGGATACATTATGGTTATAGTATTGATGATATTGAGTGGGAGTTTAAAGAGTATGCATTAACTGATAATTTGAAGAAGAGTTATGATATAAATAAAGGATTAATAGCAGATGAGTTAAAACAATGGGCATATAAAAACAAGGAAGATATTACTTTGTATTATCCAGAAGATATTTATATGGATTATAATAAATTTCCCAAAGATAAGAAATCTAAAATTCAAGTAAAATTATATTATAATGGGATGTACTATGATTATAATCTTTCATATAGTATAAATGATGATATGTATTTAGATAGTATTTCGTTAGAAAAGCTATAAAATAAGTAAAAATGTAAATGTTGAGATATTAAATTGAAATTTTAAAAGAATATGGAAAGATTGCACAGAGAAGTGGGAATATGAAGGCACGACTCTTTCCAACACAGACAATATCTTTGAACATTTACAAGAT
>CADCOW010000229.1 GCA_902803205.1 uncultured Eubacteriales bacterium
TATGAACCAAACAAATAAAGATGTTTAACATTATTGTTTCTACACACCCTCTCTATTTCGCTCATTATTTTTTCAAATGTCATATTCATACAACTATCAAACTGTTAAAAATGATAACTAATACCTGCTTGTTTCATTATGCAACTTCCTCAAATCTTTCAGAAATAAATTTTATTGTTCTTGAAGAATCTTTGTTATTTAATTCTAATAATTCTGGAATCACAAATTTTACTTTTTCAATTAATGCATCATATGAATTTGATTCTAAAACCTACCATGGTAAAAATTCACTAATTGAACCTCATAAATGTTTCTTTGTCCCAATCAACAAAACCTTATAATTATATTATTAACTATTTCTCTCTTGACTTATTACCGAATGTCTTAATCTAATATTTCTTTTTATATGTTTATAAGTTATTATATCCAAAAAATAACTAATTACAAATTAATTTTAACTGGTATCTCCATAATTTTTAAAAAATAGAAATATACTGACTATCTAACTGTTTCATCAATATATTTCTATTATCAATAATTTTTTATAAACTAATTCTTTTCTTGAATTGATAAAATGTTAAAAATATGTTTGTCTTTTTTTACTTTTTTTTCTATGTCTTCATACTCATAATTAATAGGAAAATCCATTTCCATCTTGCTCATATTACCACCTTCTTCATAGGTTATTATATAAGTATTCATTTGTGTACTTTCTTGCTTCATTTGATTAACATTTTTGTTATCTTCTGTCAAATTAAGTTCTAATAATTCTTCAATTCTTTCATTGGAATTTACTAAATCTCCAAATGCACTCATAAACAATGAGTTTAACCATGCATACAAACAAATTACAGCCGATATAATAACTCCATAAAATAAAAATACACCACCACCATACCTATTTTCGTTTGCCACTATTAATGCTCCAATAAGTATTATAACTGCAACAATTACCCAAAAGACGAATACAATACTTGCTACTGATTTAATTTTTTTTCCACTACTTTTAAACATTTTTTCCTCCCTTTTTTCGCTCCAAAATAAAAAGCCCGCGAGCCGAAACCCACGAGCGAAAATTGTGAGTTCAGCCGCCAAGCTAACCAAATATCAAAATTCCGTTAGAAATTCAATATTAGAACTCACATTTTTACCTACATAAAAATGTGCCTAACGGAATTTTAATAAAATTCCAATAAAAAATATTTAGTTAACTTGGCAACTTTATTATACCACATTTCATATATAAATAAATAGCATTTTACTTATTTTTCGTATAGGCAGTTTAATAACTTTTAAGTTATTGACAATTTATAACTTTTAAGTTATAATTTCTATATGAATAGTGAGCCTTACAAAATTTACTTTTATAAAAATAGCAACGGGGAACAACCTGTATTAGATTATTTGATAAAACTCAAAGAACAAAATACAAAAAGCAGTAGATTGAATTTAAATAAAATTCAAGATTATATTCAGATACTTGCAACTATGGGAAAAGCAGCAGGTCTGCCTTACATAAAACATATTGAAGATGAAATATGGGAATTGAGACCACTTAAAAATAGAATATTCTTTGTTTCGTTTACAAAAGGAAGGTTCGTGTTGTTACATCATTTTTTAAAAAATACACAAAAGACACCTAAAAAAGAAATAGAAAAGGCAAAGAAAGAATATAAAGAAATTATAGATGATGGAGGTTTTGATGATGAAAAATAAAAGTATAGGTAGTAATTGGACTGATGTCCGCAAAGAAATATTTACTGATGAAGAGATTAGTGCAAGTAATATGAGAGTAGCAGTGATAAATGAATTTATATCTGCAAGAAAGGAAAAAGGGATAAGCCAAAAAGAATTAGAAAAATTAAGTGGTGTGAAGCAACCAGTAATAGCCCGACTTGAAACTGGTAATGTCAGTCCGCAAGTTGATACACTGCTTAAACTACTTGCATCCGTTGGCAAGACATTAGCAGTTGTTCCTATGAATAAGAAATTACAAAAAGTATAGTATTAATATATGATTTTTGCACATAAATACCATCATATCACTTAATGCTTGTTAATTAAATTCCAATTTTACAAATTGTTTTATATAATTTCTATATATCTTTTTATATTCATGTGATACTTGGCAAAAACAGACTATAACTCCATTTTTGCCATTATACCTAATTTTGCCACTAACTTTTTCCCCGTCTCTGTCGCAGCCAGTCCACCCATTGCTGTTTCTTTAAGTCTGTCATCCATTATATCGCCTACTTGTTTTACTGCTTGTATAACTTCATCAACTGGAATTACACTTACTATACCAGCAAGTACCATATCAGCTGCTAATATTGCATTCATAACTCCACTTGCATTTCTTTTTATACAAGGACATTCTACAAGTCCTGCAACTGGGTCGCAAACTAAACCTTCAATATTTTTTAAACTAATAGCAACAGCATTTGCAATCTGA
>CADCOW010000230.1 GCA_902803205.1 uncultured Eubacteriales bacterium
GGAAGGAGAAAAAATGTTTGAGAAAGTAAACCCAAGCCATCCTGACAAGTTGGCTGATAGAATTGGAGGAGCAATAGTTGACCTTGGATATCGTATGCAAGATAGACCAAAGATTGCAGGTGAGTGCCTTATAGGTCACGGAAATTGTCATATAATCATTGAGACTTCAGTAAAGTATGATGAAAATGATATAAGACAAATTGTAAATAGAATTGCTGATAGTGAAGTAAAACTTGACTTAAAGATAGTTTCACAAGACATACATCTTGCTACAAACCAAGATGTTGAGATAAGATGTGGTGACAATGGAATATTTAAAGCCTGTGCTATAAGTGATGAAGAAAAGAAGTTGTCTGACATAGTAAGAAAACTTTATGAAGAAAACTCTAAGGATGGCAAATTTATATATGATGAATCAGATGATACTTTTGTTGCTTGTCAAAGTAATATCAGTACACAAAAACTTAAAGAAAAATTATCAATATATGGTTTTAAAAAACTAATTGTAAATCCACTTGGTGATTGGACTGGTGGTATAAATGTAGATACTGGCGCAACCAATAGAAAACTTGGATCAGATATGGGAAGAGCAGTCACTGGTGGTGGACTTCATTTCAAGGATATAAGCAAATCTGATGTGTCAGTCAATGTCTATCTTCATAAAATTGCAAATGAGCAAAATTTAAAAGAAGTAACATGTAAATGTGCAATAGGTGACAAAAATCTTTTGATAAATGGGAAAGAGATAAGTTATAAAGAAGTTACAGATACAGCATTTAAATATATAAAAGAATTAGGTGGTTTTGAAAAACTTGCAGAGTGGGGGCTTATATAAATGTTAGAGGTAAAGAATTTATCATTTGTAGTTAATGCAGATGGTGTAGAAAAACAAATTATTAAAAATGTGAGTTTTACTATAGAAAAAGAGAAACTTGTATGTATTACTGGACCAAATGGTGGAGGAAAGTCAACTCTTGCGAGGCTTATAGCAGGAATTGAAAAACCTACTTCTGGTAAGATTATTTTAAATGGAGTTGATATAACAGATAAGACAATTACTGAAAGAGCAAAACTTGGTATAGGATTTGCATTTCAGCAACCAGTAAGATTTAAGGGACTCCAAGTTTTTGATTTAATAAAACTTGCTAAAGGTGATGATATAAATGTTGCTAAAGCCTGTGAATATCTTTCTGCTGTTGGACTTTGTGCAAGAGATTATATTGACAGAGAAGTTAATAATAGTTTGTCAGGTGGAGAACTTAAAAGAATTGAAATTGCAACACTTCTTGCTAAAGGTTCTATTTTATCTATCTTTGATGAGCCAGAAGCTGGGATAGACCTTTGGAGTTTCCAAAATTTGATACAAGTGTTTAAAAATATGAGAAGCAATATTAAAGATAGTTCAATTCTTATCATTTCGCATCAGGAAAGAATATTAAATATTGCTGATGAACTGATAGTAATAAGAGATGGTGAGATAGTAGAACTTGGTAAACGCGATACAGTGCTTCCAAAACTAATAGGTGCAAGTGCACCAGTAAATGCATGTAGTAAACTCGTATAAAGTAAACTATATATGGGCATATATTGTGTGCCTATTTGACACGGAGGTATTATTTATGAAAGAATTAGATCCAATTCAAAAAAGACTTTTAGAAGAAGTTGCAGGACTTCATAAAGTGCCTGTTGGAGCATATAATATAAGAGCTAATGGTGAATCGGCAGGAAGAGTATCTACTGCCAATATTGAGATTGTGCCAAAAGAAGATGGCGCAGGTATAGATATACATATAAAACCAAAAACAAAAAATGAAAGTGTGCATATCCCAGTTGTATTAACTAAGACAGGTTTGAGAGAAGTAGTGTATAATGATTTTTATATTGGTGAAGATGCTGATGTAGTTATAGTTGCTGGTTGCGGTATAGATAATTGTGGCAACCAAGATTCAGAGCATGATGGGATTCATAGATTTTATCTTGAAAAAAATGCAAGAGTAAAATATGTTGAGAAACATTTTGGTTCTGGAGAAGGAAAAGGGAAAAGAATTTTAAATCCTGGCACCGAAGTTTATATGAAAGAGGGAAGCACCATGGAAATGGAAATGGTGCAGATAAAAGGAGTAGATAATACCAATCGTATAACTACTGCAGAACTTGATAAAGATGCAAAACTCTTAGTTAGAGAAAGACTTATGACTCATGGGGATCAAAATGCATTAAGCACTTATGTAGTGAAACTTAATGGTGATGGCTCTAAAGCGGATGTTGTGTCAAGGTCAGTCGCAAAAGACAATTCTTATCAAAAGTTTAATGCAAAACTTGTTGGAAATGCAGCATGTTCAGGTCATACAGAATGTGACTCTATAATTATGGATAATGGTAATATTTTAGCTGTCCCAGGGCTTGAAGCAAATAATACAAATGCGGCATTGGTTCATGAAGCGGCAATAGGAAAGATTGCAGGAGACCAAATTATAAAACTTATGACTTTAGGACTTACAGAAAGTGAAGCAGAAGAGCAAATAATAAATGGTTTTCTTAAATAGTTGCAAATAGTTCAAATATTTGGTATTATTAAAGAAATAAATTAAAGGAGAATAGTTATGAGATTTTTTAAGTGTGAGAAATGTGGAAAGATAGTAGCTATAGTTAAAAATTCAGCTTGTGATACTATTTGTTGTAATGAACCAATGAAAGAAATCGTTGCAAATACTGTAGATGCTGCTAAAGAAAAGCATGTACCAGTATATAAAGTAAATGGCAACATAGTAGAGGTTGATGTAGGTTCAGTGGCTCATCCTATGACAGAGGAGCATTTAATTGAGTGGGTATCATTAGAGACTGAGCAAGGAAATCAAAGAAAAGAATTAAAAGCAGGTCAAAATCCAAAAGTATGTTTTGCAATGTGCGAAGGCGATAAAGTAAAAAATGTTTATGCATATTGTAACTTACATGGACTTTGGAAAGCATAAAAAAAGGAGAAAATATTATGTCAAAATATTCAGGAACAAAAACAGAGAAGAATTTAATGGAGGCATTTGCTGGAGAATCTCAAGCAAGAAATAAGTATACTTATTTTGCAAGTGTAGCAAGAAAAGAAGGTTATGAGCAAATAGCAGCTATATTTGAAGAAGCAGCTTACAATGAAAAAGAGCATGCAAAACTTTGGTTCAAAGAACTTGAAGGCATAGGTGATACAGCTACTAATCTTGCTCATGCAGCAGAAGGTGAGCATGAAGAGCATACTTCTATGTATCCAAGAATGGCAAAAGAAGCTGAAGAAGAAGGATTTAAAGAAGTTGCAGCTATGTTTACTATGGTTGGAAAAATTGAAGAGAAGCATGAAGAGAGATATTTAAAACTCTTAAAGAATTTAAAAGAAGATTTAGTATTTAAGACAGAAGATGGACAAATGATGTGGATATGCAGAAATTGTGGACATGTTCATATTGGAGCTAAAGCACCTGAACTTTGTCCAGTATGTAAACATCCAAAAGCATTCTTTGAGAGAAGACCACTTAACTATTAATTTGCATTTACATATAGCATCTGTATATATTAGTTTGATAAGTAATTGTAGGGGCGGATATTATCCGCCCTTAATTATTGATAGAGAGGGAATATGAAAAGAATTATTAGTTTATTATTAGTAACACTTATTGTTTTTACATCTGCCTGCTCATATAAAGAAGAGAATAGTGTCAAAATAAATGTCAATGGTGAAAACATTGTAGATGCAAAAACTACATTTGATACTGATTCTGATACACCTTTAAAAACAGAGATTAATTCAGGTGGTATGGAGAAAATAGTTTTTGGACATCAAAAAGATAAACCAATAACTTGGTATAATATTTATGAAGATGCGGATACAAAAATATTACTCAGTGAAAAAATTTTGGATGTGCGTAAATACAATGAAAAAGATGAAAAAATAGATTGGGATAAGAGTACATTATATGATTATCTTAATTCAGATTTTGTAAATGATTATTTTACAAGTGATGAAAAAGAAAAAATGGTTTTTACAAATGATATAGACTCTGATTTAGTAACTATGTTGACTATAGACAATTTGTTAGATTTATATGGTGATATGAATTATGTAAAAGATGGTTACTATGGTGATAAAGAATTTTTTGCTGCAAATGATAAAATAGTCGCTAAGCCTGAAGAACTCGCATTATATAATGAGATAGATGTATTTGATAATGAGACTATGGCAGCGATTATGAGAACTGATATAGATGAAAGATATGATTTTGCAAATGGCTGTGCAGGATACTGGTTACTTAATCAGGTTGACGATGAAAGTTCCAATATTTTTTATGTCACTGCAACAGGCTATATAGGAAATACAACAGCAAATACAGACTATATTGGTTTTAGACCTATAATAAGAATAAAAAACTAAGCCCTTGACAAAAGGGTATAAAATTAAGGCAAATAATTTATCACTATATATCTTTTATATTTATTAGAACACTCATAAGAGTGTTCTTTTTTATGTCCAAAAATTTCAACAAGAAATTTACTAAAATAAAAGAAAGAGAATTTATTATTTTTAATTAGTTCTAAAACACATTAGGAGGACAAAATTATGTCAAAAGAGAAAGTGAAACCACATGAGAAGGAGTATGGAAATGCAATAGTAAATGCATTTAAAAATTATTTATGGGAGGAGGGAAAGGCAGAGAATACCATTGACAATTATTGTAGGACAGCTGAAGATTTTGCATCATTTTCAAAAGTTAATACAATAGATGATTTCAAGATACTTACTAAAACTGTTGTTAGAAATTATGTGAGTCATTTAGTAGATAATTCTTATAAAGATGATAAAAAATATACTGTAGAATCTGTTAATAATAAGATTGCAGGAATAAATCAATTATTTGTATTCTATGGAATGGAAGAATTTAAAGTAAGAGCATTATATTGTCAGAGGAAAACATTTATAGAAGATGATGATATATTAACTGATGACAATGTTCGCTCACTATTGAAAGAAAGTAAGAAAGAAAATATAGTCTTGTATTATGCTTTGGAGGCTATGTCCCAAATGGGACTTAGAGTATCAGAAACAAAGTTCATAACTGTTGAATCGTTAAATAGAGGTTACATAGTGGTTCTAAATAAAGGAAGTGCAAGAAAACTGCCACTACCAATAGATTTACTTAAAGAGTTAAGGATGTATTGTGAAGAAAATTGTATAACAAGTGGACCAATAATATCTATTCATAAAGGTATGGCAATAAGTAGGTCAACCATAGGTAAATTAATGAAGAAACTTGCAGAGAAACTTGGAATAAGTCTAAAAAAAGCACATCCACATAGTTTAAGACATAATTTTGCAAAGAGGTATTTAAAATTTTATGGACAAAGTGCTATTAGCAGACTAGCAGATATACTTGGTCATAGAAGTTTGGAAACTACAAGGATATACTTAAGAGATACTCTAACAAATGCTTCTAAAAGTTTAACTGAAATAAGTCTTAAAATAAAATAGCACCATAAGATTCGTTATGGTACTACTTTCTGCTAAAATATTAATATAACAACAATTTTACAATAAAAATTGATAAAATTCAATATAAATTTTAATAATTTTTTAAAAATTTAAGATTTTAGCAGAGAATACGATTTATACAAATTATCAAAGATGTGAAATATAATCATATCTCTATTAAATTTGTCATAACAAAAAAAAGAGATTTTTCAATCTTAAAACTTTATTGATTAACAATATAAAAATATTTTAATTTGGACAAAAGTATAAAATTAAATGCTAGTTTGAGCAAAAAATTAAATATAAAATCATAAAATAATCGCCATAACGAATCTTATGGAGAAGAATATATTTAATTTTTTTAAAAGGATAGCATATTTGTTTGTTACTATAATGATGATATTTGTATTGGATAGTATTATTACTTTTGCTGGTCGCTTAATAACAATTGACAATACCATATCATATCAATCAGATGATGGAAGCATCGCAAAGAATGTGTGGGTGTGGATAGATGATAATAGAGATAGTATAGCAGAGTGTTATA
>CADCOW010000231.1 GCA_902803205.1 uncultured Eubacteriales bacterium
CTTTTACACTGGAAAGTTTCCTGCAGAAACAGGTAAGTTTTGTATAAACATAGTTGTTGGTCATATTGCAGCATCAACTGTGGCTAATAATTTAAAGCACAAGGGCATCTATTATGATGGCGATAGCCATTATTTTATAGATGGTGGCACTGAAAAAAGCGGATATGTACCAGTATTAATGTATGATACTAATAAAAATAAGTTTTACGAAGTGACTGAAAACGGAAATAAAGTACTAAATTAATTTGCACCTTTTTTGCACCTTTGAAAAAGTCGTGCACCTTTTTGCACCTTTATGCACCTTTTTGAAAATCGTGCACCTTTTTGCACCTTTTGCACCTTTTTGAAAATTATGTAGTTTTAAATTAATTTATGCAAAATCTTTCAAAAAAGTAGTAGTATGAGAAATAAAAATAAAATCAAAATCGCTAATATGCTTTATATTAGCGGTTTTTTTATTGTATCAAAATCTATGTTGCAGTGAATATATGTACTTATTGACATTCCCCCAAGTGGCAATGGATGTAACAATAGTGAAACAATAATATAAATGTATTAGTAAGGCATTTATAGTGAGAATTGATGCTTAGTCAGTGACTTTACTAATTGAGTTAATAAGTTAAATAAAATTTATTATCATATACTTGATACTACCAAAAAAATCAACAGCTTGATAAATTGGGTAATAAAAAAGGTGGTGAATGTATATGATTTCTGATTAACAGATTTGATTAAAGAATTGTAAAAAAATTTAAGTAATATTTTATAAAAGAAAGTAAATGAAAAATTTAACTAAAAGAACAAAATAAGGCTTATTAGAAAATATGAATACATACAGATTATATATTATTTAATAAGAAACACCACAATCGCAGACTCCACAATTATAAATATAACATTAATAAATGTAAACAGGGCCAAATATGGTCCTGCTTTTTTTGGATTGAGGGAGACATAATTTCTAAAAGTTATAAGAGAAGCGAGTGATGCGACAAGTGTGCCAAGCCCACCAATGTTTACACCATAGAGTAGGGGGATGAAATCATTTGTAAACTTTGATAAGAGAATACTGGTTGGAACATTTGACATAAATTGGCAAGAGAATAGAGTTGTAAAGTAAACATTTTTCTCAAGTAGTTTAGAGAAGAAAATATTGACTACATCTATCCTTGCCAAGTTTGATGAAAATATAAAAAAGAAAACGAAAGTGAGAAGCAAACTATAGTCAACATTTTTAAATGCATGCCTATCAAGTATCAGTATAATAATAGGAATAACTATAAGCCCTATATAAAGTGGGACATACCTAAATACTACAAATATTGCAAGCACAAAAAGAAAGATATAAACTTTTTCTTTCACTGAACTAACTTTTACATCTTGGCGACTAAGTGTTAGTTTATCATTTTTAATGAATAGTGAACTCAAATATAATAAAATTATTGCAACAATAAAAGGCACAAGCATTATTTTCATAAAATAAATATTATCTATATTATATTTTGTATATATGTATAGGTTTTGAGGGTTGCCAAATGGTGTAAGCATACCACCAAGATTTGCTGCAACATTTTGCATTATAAATACAAATGCCTCTTTATCTTCATTATTAGTTTCTTTTAATATGAGATAGCCAAGAGGCAAAAATGTAATGAGTGCCATATCATTTGCTATAATCATAGAACCAACAAAGGTAATAGTAATAAGTGCAACATAAGATTTGCGGAGAGTATTAAACCGTATAATTATATGTCTTGCTACTCCATAAAAGAAATTGATATCTTTAAACGCACTGATTATGCAAGATATTAGAAAAAGACAAGAGATGGTTTTGTAATCAATGTAATGAAGATATTGTTTATCTATTGGAACAAAAAACATAGTAATTATAGCGAGAATAAATGCTATAATTGCAACCATATTTTTAAAAATAAAATTTTTAACTTTTATAAGCATGATAATTATTATCTCATAAAAAATATTTTTGATACTACTTTATGAAGTATAGACATAAGAAGTGAGAAAGCAATGCCAAAAAATGACATTATCAATATAGAGATTAAAGAGTTGTGAGATAAAATTTCTCTTATTGATATTGGCAGATATGGTATGATAAATCTATTACTATAATATACTGATGGAATATGGTAGGCAAGTATGTAGATACTATTTTTCCCAAGATAAGAAAATAATCTGGTAGGAAGTTCAAGTAAGGTATAAATGAAACAAGATATTCCATTAAATAAATTGTTATTTAAATTATCTAATTGTTTTTTTGCAAATGCTGATATAATATAAATTATGTATGAAATAGATGAGAAGAAGATAAATCCGAGAATTGCATCTACATACATATAAAAAGCATTTTTATAATCTCTTGCATTTAAATCAATGCGACCATTCCACATTGAATATTCATACCAAGTTTTAGCAATTATTATAATTGCAATTATTGTAAATGTGTATAATATTATGCTACCTTTTTTATTTATGATTACTGGAACAATCTTACTAAGTATATTTCCAAGAAATATAAAACCAAGGCAGTAACCTGCAATTTCTATATTGTAAGGAAGTCTTGGTAGTTTATAGATTCTGGCATAAATGAATGAAATTCGCATATTTATTGCTATGAAAACAAATGCTATAAGTATTTCAAGTATTGGTTTGTATAAATGTATATTGGTTTTTACTTTTTTTGAATTTACAATTATCTTAGTAATCTTATAAGAAATAAATTGTATCAGTTCAAAAACTGTCATAGCCACAAAATAAAATGTTAAAAACCATAAAGGTAGATTTAGTGCATGGTCTGGTGGAATACCAATACCTTTTAAAACTACAGGGATAGCATTAATCTTTTGCTCTGTAGTTGTAGGAACTATTATAAAAGTGATTAGATAAAAAACAAAATAGGGAATTAGCGTGCCAGTGGTTCTTTTATATAATATAGTAGAAAGTTTAGTATTTTCATCAATATGTGAGAGTATGCCACCAATTATTAAAAATGCATGCATATGAAAACTATATATTAAAATCAAAGTTCTTGAATCGTATTCAAAATAAGGGAGATGTCCAATAACTACAAGAGTTATAAGTAGCCCCTTCATTATATCTATATAAATATTTCGTTTTTTATGTTTTTCTTTCATATTAAAAATATATAAAGGTTAGGAAATCTTAAGATTACAACATTTGCGAAAATGAAGTTATTGAATGCTTTTTGTAAATCCTTTATAATTATATCACAATAAGTATAATATTCATAGATTTTTAAATTTTAGGGAATTTCTAAAGCCGCTTATAATATCATATACATTTATGTATGAAAAATGATAAAAATGTGCTATAATGTTGGTAGTTTATGAATAGTATTTAATGTATGCAATAAAGGAGAAAAAATGTATATGAAAAGATTATTGGTTATAGCAATAGTTATTTTTATGATATTTACATTTACAGCATGTGGCAGTAAAGTATCAAAAAATAATATTTTAAATAATGAGAATATAACTGAAACTAAATCAAGTCTTAGTGGTGAAAATGAGTCAACATTTACCATAGAGACCATAGATATATCTGATATAGAAAATGGTAAAACATATCAAGAAATAAAATATCCAGTTATAGAATATAAAGGTGATGATAATTTATCAAAATCTATTGGTGAATTAAATAAAAAACTAAAAGAGTTGGCAGAAAAATTTAAAGTTGATAACAAAGAATCTATAAGAGATTATATAAAAGAATTGAAAAATGAAGATGCTATGTATTCGTATGATTCAAGTATAACTTGTACTTGCCACAATGATAAATATCTTTCTTTCCTTAATAGTACATATATATTTACAATGGGTGCTCATGGTTCAACGATTGAAAATGGGTACACTTATGATGTTAAGACAGGAAAACTTCTTACATTAAAAGATTTTGTGAAGGACATAGAAGAGTTGAAAAAGTTTTTGAAAGATTGGGTAAAGAATCAAAATGATGATATGTTTTATAATGAAGCAGATTCAAATATAGATATGTATTTTACGGGAGAATATGAATTGCAATTTGCATTGATGAATGGTGAATTGAAAGTTATATTTCAACAATATGATATAGCTCCTTATGCGGTAGGTATTATTGAAATACCTATAGATAAAAGTTTGTTAAAGGTGGAATTGAATTGATATTTGATAAGTTAAAAAAGCAAAAAGCAGTGTATAGTTGTTTTTATGATAGTGAGTTCAATGCTTATGATGATAATAAAAACTTAAATATACCTCAAGAGGTAGTGTCTATAGGGATATGTATTACAAACTATAAAGGTGTAATCATAGAAAAGTTTTACTCACTGATTAGTTTAAAAGCCGCAAAAAGGATATCAAATCGTTGCACAGAGATTACGGGTATAAAGACAAGAGATTTGAAAGATGCGGAAAGTTTTGAACAAGTAACTAATAAAGTTGTTAAACTTTTGAAAAAATATAGTATTAAAAATATTTATTGTTATGGTCTTGAGGATAAAAGAGTTCTTGAAAAAACAATAGAACTTTATGACAACAAAAGAAATGGTCGCTATATAGCAAAAATGCTTTATGATGTAAGGAATGATTTTAAAAAGAAAACAAAAGGTATAGCATGGGATCAGGGACTGCCATTTCTAAAAGGAATATGTGAAATTGATGGTCCAGTTATACATGATGCATTACAAGATGCGATAGACCTTTCTTTGATATATTATAAATTAATTTATTCCGGTTATAATGAAAAAATATATGAGAAGTTAAATAAAGAAAGAGAGGAACTCATAAGTTACAAGAGAAATAGACGAATTAAAGAAGAAAATGCTACGGTAGTAAGTGCAGAACTTGTAAAGAGTAAAAATAAACTTGTTGACTATCTTGAAAAAAATGAAATCTTACATATGGATGAAGGTGCAAAAAGAGCACTTATTGATGATTTGAATTTATTATTTATAGGAGAATAAAAAATAATACTATATAGTGTTATTAAGTTGGAGGAATATTATGAAAAATTATTTGAAAAAAGTTTTGAGAGTATTGATAATGATGTCATTAGTGTTTTCAATATCAGCGCTAACTTTTGCTACATCAAGTGAGATAGTCACTCAAACTATATCAAATGAAAATATAGACAATATTGAAGAGACATTAAAAAAAGAGGATAGTGGTGTAAAAGAAGAATATAATCTTTCGACAGCAGTAGTTATGATGAACTATCTAACTATCAATACTCAAGATGTATACAAAAATAAGGATAGATATAAAATAAATGAGATATATGATTTTTTATTAAATGATGGGCTTCTATATGGGGAAATGAATACAACAACAAAAAATTATATTATAGAATTGGCAAATAAAATTTTTGATTTTAGGCTTCTTGATATAAAAAGAAACAGAGTGGATTTTTTACATGAACAAATTACTTCAAATATGATATCTGCAGCATTAAAACCGGACCCACTTCTTAGTATTGGAACTGCTGTAGCAACTAATTTTGGAAATCCAGTTGCTATTGGTATAAGTGTTGGTGCAACTGTATTAAACAGTGCTGCAAATGCATATAATGCATATAATGAAACGGAACAAGAATACATTAAAAATAATTGGGAACTTGAAGATAAAGAGTTAGAAACAGTACATGGTGTGCGAACAGATCTTTTTAATTATAAAGCAGATATTGTAAGAGATTATCAAATTAAAGATGAAGAACAAGTTTTAGACAATAAACAAGTTGAAGAGTATGTTACTTGGATGAATGATAATAATAATAACATTGGTCGTATACAGCATTTTGAGGCAAATGTAGATGCATATAAAGGGTATCCTATGTTTTGGTTAGTACTTGCAAAAAGTTATTACATCAATAAAGATTATCAAAAATGTATAGATGCAATTAATAAATATTACGAATTAACTAAAAAAACAAAAATTTTTAGATATGATAGAGATTTTGCAAATACCATACAGTATGGTATATCATCAGCAAGAAATATTATGAATGACAATGATTATGTTTCATATGTAAATAAGTTTATTCCTATAATTGAAAAAGAATTAACAAATTATGCTGTTGACTGGGAAATGAATTTTAAAATAGCTCTCTACTACATAGATTTATATAATAAAACAAATGATAAAACTTATCTTGATAAAGCATATAGGAAAGCATATAACAATGTAAATGAATTAGCAAGAAAACAAAGAGAAGATAATAAAAAGTATTTGAAAGACTATGAAAAGATAAGTATAAAAAAAGATGCAAGTGAAAAAGAAAAGAAAGAAATTGAAGAGTATAATAAACATATAGAAGAAGTGTATAAAAAAGAACTTCCACCAGTTTCAGGTCCTTTAATAGCTAATCTTGATATTTTATTAGATTTGTCTGAAAAACTTGAAGTTGCTAATAGTGAAAAAGAAAAACTTAATCAGATGCTACATCCAAGTGGTGAGACTCTTTTTGTGTGTCAAGCATTAGAAAAAAAGTACTATTTTAATGATGGGAAAGAGCATATTATTAAAAACTATAAGAATATGTCTGATGATATAGTTGAAGATTGCTGGTTTGTAGAATTATCTGAAAACGGTGCTCTTATTAAGATACCAATTCAAAATGTCTTAGATGAAAGTTTAGTTGGTTTGAGTTTTAAAGACACAAATAATAATGAGCATTTGTATACTATGATTAAAGTGGATGTTGATAGAAAAACAGGTTATGTTAGATATTATTATAATATTCAAAATGATATTGATTCATTACCAGATAATGAGATAGATTTTAAAATAGATGTAGATGTAAAGGGAGATGGAATGCTCGGTAAAACTACTAAAAATATAAAAGCAGTAAAAATGATACAGGGTTATGAAAGTAATGCTGGTGGTAAGTGTGATTTTAGAGATAAAACAATTGAAGAAGTATATAATGAACTTTTATCTTATGGTTATAAAGAAGAAGATATTGAAATTAGGGATTTTAATAGAACCAAGATTTTTGGTTTTATCCCAAATATATTTGCCAACAATAAAGAGAAAAAGGTACAAGATGTTGTATTTACTACAAATGGAGAATATAAAAGTGGAAATGCAAAATTAGAACCAGTAAAACGATTTGGAAGAGATGATTTAGGATATATAAAACCTGGTGAGAATGGTTATTGGAATTGGGGAAGAGGAGATTATATTTCATTAAATAATCATATAGTTATTTTGTTTTGGAATTAGTGTATATTTGTTTTAAAAGTAGATATTTATGTTGTTGTTGAAATGAGTATATAAATGTGTTAAAATAAGATTGTTTATGATTATTTTTAAATTAATTATATAAGGGGTATATTATGGCAACTAAAAAAATTAAAAGAAAAATGAAAACTATGGATGGAAATGAGGCTGCAGCTCATGCATCTTATGCTTATACTGAAGTAGCAGCAATTTACCCTATCACACCTTCATCAGTTATGGCTGAACACACTGATGAATGGGCTACTGAGGGTAGAAAAAATATTTTTGGTGAGACAGTGCAAGTTAAGGAAATGCAATCTGAAGCTGGTGCTGCTGGTGCAGTTCATGGTTCGCTTTCTGCTGGTGCTCTCACTACTACTTATACTGCTTCGCAAGGTTTGCTTCTTATGATACCAAATCTTTATAAGATAGCAGGTGAAGGACTTCCTGGAGTATTTAATGTGTCGGCAAGAGCAGTGGCAACTCATGCTCTTTCTATTTTTGGAGATCATAGTGATGTATATGCGTGTCGTCAAACAGGTGTGTGTATGCTCGCTTCTGGTTCTGTGCAAGAGGTTATGGACTTAACACCTGTAGCACATCTTTCAGCGATTAAAGGTAGGATTCCTTTTATAAATTTCTTTGATGGATTTAGGACTTCTCATGAGATACAAAAAGTTGAGCTTTGGGATTATAAAGACTTAGCTTCACTTCTTGATAAAAAAGCATTAAAAGAATTTAAAGATAATGCGATGAATCCAAATCACCCAGAAGAAAGAGGTTCTGCACAAAACCCTGATATTTTCTTCCAAGCAAGAGAGGCAAGCAATGTAAATTATAACAATATGCCAAAGATAGTTGAAAGTTATATGAATGCTATCAATGCCATGATAGGAACTAACTATAAATTATTTAGTTACTATGGTGATAAGACTGCAAATCATGTAATCATAGCTATGGGATCAGTATGTCAAACTATTGAAGAGTATATTGATTTTATAAATAAAAAGAAAAAGGCAAAGATTGGACTTATAGAAGTTCATCTTTATAGACCATTCTCAAAAGAACATTTATTAAAAGCACTTCCATCAACTGTAAAAACAATATCTGTTCTTGATAGAACTAAAGAGCCTGGTTCGTTTGGGGAGCCACTTTACCAAGATGTAGTTACTGCACTTAAGGGAACAAAGTTTGAAAAATGTAAAATCTTAGGTGGTCGTTATGGTCTTGGTTCAAAGAATACAACACCAGAACAGATTGCAGCAGTTTATGCAAATAAAACACAAAATGGTTTCACTATCGGTATTAAAGATGATGTAACTAAACTTTCTCTTAAAGAAGGTGCAGCATTTAATTCTACTCCAGAAGGAACTACTTGTTGTAAGTTCTGGGGACTTGGATCAGATGGAACTGTTGGAGCAAATAAAAACTCAATTAAGATAATTGGTGACAATACAGATATGTATGTCCAAGCATATTTTGATTATGATTCTAAAAAATCTGGTGGTGTAACTACATCACATTTGAGATTTGGAAAGAAACCAATCAAGTCAACATATCTTATATCAAAAGCTAACTTTGTAGCTTGCCATAAGTCATCATATCTTAATCAATATAATATGGTAGAAGATTTGGTTGATGGTGGAACATTCCTACTTAATTGTGATTGGGATGAAAAAGCACTTGAAAAGAATTTGCCAGACCATGTTAAGAAATATATAGCTACTCACAAAATTAATTTCTATACTATAGATGGTGTAAAGATTGGTATAGAAACTGGTATGGGACCAACTCGTATTAATACTATACTTCAATCTGCATTCTTCAAACTTGCAAATATCATACCTGAAAAAAAGGCAATAGAATATATGAAAGCAGCTGCGAAAGCAACTTATGGTAGAAAAGGTGAAGATGTAGTTAAGAAAAATTTTGATGCTATAGATGCTGGTGCTACTGGTATGGTTAAGATAAATGTTCCTTCATCTTGGAAGACTATAAAAGTAACAACTAAGAAAACTACTCAATCAAAAGGACCAAAAGATGTTGTAAAGTTTGTTGATAATATTCAAAAGAATGTAAATAATAAAAATGGTGATAATCTTCCTGTATCTGCATTTAAAGATTATGTATATGGCAATACTCCATCAGGAACTTCAGCATACGAGAAGAGAGGTGTGGCTGTAAAAGTTCCAGTATGGAATAAAGAAAATTGTATACAGTGTAATTTCTGTTCAATAGTATGTCCTCATGCAGCCATAAGACCAGTGGCAATGAATGCGGAAGAAGTAAGTAAGATGCCAAAAGATATGTCTATAAAAGATATGAATGGTGTAGAAGGATATAAGTTTGCTATAGTTACAAGTGTATTGGATTGTACTGGTTGTGGAGTTTGTGCTGATACTTGTCCTGGTATGCGTGGTGAAAAAGCACTTACTATGGAAAATTTAGAGAAAGCATACGGGGATCAAAAGTATTTTGATTATGCAGTAACTCTTCCAGATAAAGAAGATGTAATAGAAAAATATGGAGAACATACAGTTAAGGGCTCACAATTTAAGAAACCATATCTTGAGTTTTCTGGAGCATGTGCTGGCTGTGGAGAAACACCTTATGCAAAACTTGTAACTCAACTCTTTGGTGATAGAATGTATATAGCAAATGCTACAGGTTGTTCATCAATTTGGGGTAACTCATCTCCATCAACTCCTTATACAAAAGATAGCAGAGGTAGAGGACCAGCTTGGAATAATTCACTCTTTGAAGATAATGCAGAGTTTGGATATGGTATGCATCTTGCACAAAAAGCAACAAGAGGTGCACTTGTAAAGAAAGCAGAACAACTTATGACTGAATCAACAGGAGCACTTAAGGATGCAC
>CADCOW010000232.1 GCA_902803205.1 uncultured Eubacteriales bacterium
ATATGTTTCTATAGTTTAATGGATAAAACGGTGGCCTCCGGAGCCGCAGATAGCGGTTCGATTCCGCTTAGAAACGAATAAATTATGTATAATATCATAGATGGAAATCAAATATCAAAGGTAATTTTAGATGAATTAAAAGTTAAGTGTAGTGATTACCTTAAATTGAATAAAAAGATTTGTATGGTTGACATATTAGTTGGAGATGATGAAGCTTCAAAGGTTTATATTGAGAATAAAAAGAAAAAATTTGATTATGTCGGTATAGAATTTAAGCAATTATGTTTTGATAGTAGCATTAGTGAAAAAGAACTTATAAGTAAAATTGAAGAATTAAATAATGATGATACTGTAAATGCAATATTTGTTGAGTTGCCTTTGCCTGGTACAATAAATGAAAAGAATATAATAGATAAAATTGCATCAAATAAAGATGTTGATGGTTTTAGTGTAAAAAATCTTGGTGCACTGCTTCAAGGTAATACTGGTTTTTTCCCTTGTACTGCTGAAGGAGTTGTTGAATTATTGAAGAGGTCAAATATAGACTTAAATGGTAAAAATTGTGTTGTGCTTGGTAGAAGTAATGTAGTAGGGAAACCTGTGTCAATTTTGTTATTAAATGAAAATGCTACTGTAACTATTTGTCACTCAAAAACTAAAAATTTAAAAGAAATCTGTAAGACAGCCGATATTTTAATTGTAGCTATTGGAAAAGCAAAATTTATTGATGATACTTATGTAAAAGATGGTGTAATTGTAATTGATGTTGGTATTCATAGATTTTATGAACAAGATAAAAAAATTGTATGTGGAGATGTTGACTTTGATAAAGTAGCAAATAAAACATCATATATTACTCCTGTCCCAGGTGGGGTTGGACCTATGACAGTAGCTATGCTTTTAAAACACTGTATTGAAACTATAAATAATGAATAAGTTTAAGTTAAAATCAAATTATAAACCTACAGGCGACCAACCAACTGCTATTGAAAAATTGGTTGGCGGTTTTTTATCTGGGAAAAAGAAAGAAACATTACTTGGTGTTACTGGAAGTGGAAAAACATTTACTATGGCAAATGTAATTGAAAAATTGAATGTTCCGACTTTAGTTATAGCACATAATAAGACACTTGCGGCACAACTATATAGTGAATTTAAAGATTTTTTTCCAGAAAATGCTGTTGAATATTTTGTATCTTATTATGACTATTATCAGCCTGAAGCTTATGTACCACAAACTGATACTTATATAGATAAAGATGCAAGTATCAATGATGAAATTGATAAATTAAGACATTCTGCAACTGCAAGTCTCTGTGAGAGAAATGATGTAATTATTGTTTCTTCGGTTTCATGTATTTATGGCTTAGGCTCTCCAATTGACTATAAAAATATGACACTTTCACTTAGACCAAATGATAATAAAAGCAGAGAAGATATAATAAAAAGACTTATTGAAATTCAATACCATAGAAATGAGATTGATTTTAAAAGAGGAACATTTAGAGTTAAAGGTGATACGATAGATATTTATCCTGTATCATTTGATAAAGAAATTTATAGAGTAAAACTTGATTTTGATACTATAGATAAAATACAAAAATTAGATTTGATAACTGGTGAAGTTGTTTCAGAGATGAAACATATAGTTATATTTCCAGCAACTCAATATGCAGTTGATAAAGAAAAAATAGAATTAGCCTGTAATGATATTCTTTCTGACTTAAAAGTTGAAGTTGAGTATTTTAAAAAAAATAATAAACTGATAGAGGCACAGCGTTTAGAAGAAAGAACTAATTATGATGTTGAGATGTTAAGAGAAACGGGGTTTTGTTCTGGCATAGAGAATTATGAAAGATATTTAAATTTTCAAGAACCTGGAGTGCCACCTTATACTTTGATTGATTATTTTCCAAAAGATTTTTTAATGATAATAGATGAGTCTCATAAAACTTTGCCTCAAATAGGTGGTATGTTTAATGGCAATTTATCAAGGAAAACTACTCTTGTAAACTATGGATTTAGATTAAAATCAGCACTTGATAATAGACCACTTAATTTTACTGAATTTGAATCTAAAATAGATAAAATTTTATATGTATCAGCAACCCCAAATGAATATGAAAAGAATCATGAAGAATTAAGAGCAGAACAATTAATAAGACCTACTGGACTTCTTGATCCAATTATTGAAGTTAGACCAACAAAAAATCAAATTGATGATTTGCTACTTGAGATAAATAAAGAAATTAAAAATGGTAATAAAATATTAATCACAACCCTTACAAAGAGAATGGCAGAAGATTTGACTAAATATCTTACAAAAGAAAAAGTAAGAGTGAGATATTTACATTCAGATATAGAGACACTTGAAAGAGCAGAAATAATTAGAGATATGAGACTTGATAAATTTGATGTATTGGTAGGAATAAATTTGCTTAGAGAAGGGCTTGATATTCCAGAAATAAGTCTTGTAATTATACTTGATGCTGATAAAGAAGGTTTTTTAAGGTCTGAAATTTCTTTAATTCAAACAGTTGGTCGTGCTGCAAGAAATGCAAATGGTCGTGTAATTATGTATGCAGATAATATTACTGATTCTATGAAAAATTGTATAAGTGAGACAGAAAGAAGAAGAAAAATACAAGAACAATATAATATAGAAAATAATATAACTCCTAAAACTATAAAAAAGAGAGTTCAAGACTTGATAACCATATCAAAAACTGCAGTACAAATTGAAAATGGCATTAAGAAAGACTATGAATCTATGAATAAAAAAGAACTTGATAAAGTTATAACTGAACTTACAAAACTTATGAGAGAGGCTGCTCTTGATTTGAATTTTGAACAAGCAGCAATTTATAGGGATAAAATTGCTGAAATAAAAAAATATGTAAAATAAAAAATCAGCATTTTTGCTGATTTTTTTGCGGAGACAGAGAGATTTGAA
>CADCOW010000233.1 GCA_902803205.1 uncultured Eubacteriales bacterium
AAAAACTGAAGAAGATTTCATTTGCTTATTTACATTTATTGGAATGTTATATGATTGTATACTTAGATTAACAAAAGAGTTTGGAGTAGAAATTAAGTTTGACAATTCTTTATTTGTTGAACTATACGGGAATCAAGAGCTTAATATATTAGAGGAAGATAATATTAAGGATAACCATATTTTTGAATATTTAAGGTCATTAATATTTGCTCATCCAACAGATACTAACAGAGTTACTTTTTTAAAACGAAGAAATGAACATCATGTATCGCCTTGGGTTATAGTTTATGGTAATAATAGTTTTGCAAAAGATGATGATAAGGTTGGCATTAGACTATATAGCGATAAACAAAAAGAAATTATTAATTTGGAATTTAATCATGAATCAATATTTGCATTTTCGTTCTTTGTATATAGTAGTTTAGATGAAGTAATTAATAATATAGAAAAAATAATTAATAAAGAAAATGAACTTTCACTAACAAAAAAAATAGATAGAGGAAAAGCATTAAAAAATATATTTGAAGAAGCGAAGTTGATATTAGAATTACGATGCCAAGAAACTTATTATATAGACCATTTAATTAATATAGCCAAGATAGAGTTGAGTGATAATAAGAACAATGAAGCTATATCAATAATACATAGAGATTTGCTTGTGAATATAGAATCTTTCATTAATGCCATTGATGAAAATGATAATGAAGAATTAGATTGTTTTATACAGAAGTTCTTTCCAGATAATAAAAATTATGGATATAATGCAGGGCATTATCATAGATCTAAAATTTTCGAATATTTAAGTGATGATAGTAGCGAATCAAACTTAAAATTTGCTAAAGATTGTCTTGAGACTTTTTATAATAATTATGCAAAATACTATGTATACATTGATATAAATAAATATGACTTTAATGATATAAAAACATTATTGTATGTAGCAGATTATATCGCAAATAAGGATAGTATGCATTTGTTTGCGGAAAAGATTTAAACTATTAATATTAACGAAGTAAAAAAGATAATAAATTATTAAAAGATGATATTTGTTCAATATTTACTATTATTTTAATAATAATGTTGAAATATCAAAAAACAAAATGGGTTTGAATTATTTTTAGATTTTGCAACCAGTTGTTGGTGTAAAGGAGAAAGAATATGCAAAATTATGAAAGAAGTGTATGTGCAGTTTGGGAAACATATAAGATAAATACCATTGATGAATTCATTAAATTCGTTTTGAAGTTAAATCATAAGAAGAAATTGGAAGCTTTCAAATACAAAAAAAATTTTTTTCAATTAATATGACAAAATCATTTAATAACTATTGCTGGGGAGTTTTTAGAGATGACATAATTAGGGATAAGTATTATTATCGTGGCGAAAGTGATTATTCTTATCGTTTGCTACCAAGTGTGTTTAGGCACAAACAAAAAAACGCAGAATCTTTATTATATCATGAAATTTTTTCTAGATGTTATGATGAATTTAAAGAACTTAATTCAATTGATAAGTTAGTTAATATGCAACACTATAATTGTCACACTAGATTATTAGATATTACCATTAATCCTTTAGTGGCTTTATATTTTGCGTGTAAAAAATATGGTAAAGAGTCAAAAAAGAATCGTATAGGAGTAGTATATATTTTTGCATTTGCAGATGACGAAATACATTATTATGATAGTGCAAGAATACAAATGTTGGCACATTTGGCGAAAATGGATGATGGTGAAAAGAAAAAAATATTAGATGTTTCATTAGATGTAATTAATAAAAATGAAACAAGCTTTGAAATAGATACTGATGGAACATATAAAGAAGTATGTATTGAGAAGTTATATTTAGATATTTGCAATGATATTGTTGCATTTAAAAGAGATATGAATCCGTTAGATCTATTAACACCCTTGTTATTCATTCCTTCAAAAACAAACGATCGAATTAAAAAACAAGATGGTGCGTTTATTATATCAGGGTTAAGTGAGGATAAAAAGGTTGCGGAGGCAAAACTACGGATGTTGACAAAATATGAATTAAGAATTAACAATGTTAACACTATTTTAGAAGAGTTAAATTGTTTAGGCATAAATGAATCTACTTTATTTCCAGAAATAGATAATGTGGCAAGATATCTCGTAAGTAGCATTTCATAAATATATATTAGTAAAAGTCATTATAGTTGTATAAATAATTAAATTAATGGTATATATAGGAGGACAAAATGTTTGAATCAGGAATGGAAACAATAAGGGTAGATTTTCATTTACACACAAAATCTGATAAAGAATTTAAATATAATGGTGATGATAATAGTTTTATTAAGGATTATGTTAAGAAATTACAAGAAAGTAATATAAAAATTGGAATAATAACAAATCATAATAGATTTAATTATGAAGAATATAAAGCTATACGAAAAGAAGCAAGAAAACATAATATTATGATATTACCAGGTGTAGAGATTTGTACACATGATGGAAAAAATGGGATACATGTTTTGTTTGTAGTAAACCATAATGATTATTTTAAAGAACATAAGGAAGCATTAAATAATGCAATAAATAAATTGTTTAGTACTGGTTCAGACATTTCAGATCCGAGCAATAAGGCTGATAGTTCGTTAGATGAATGTATTAGAATATTTAAGGAAACTGGATTGGATTTTTTTGTAATTTGTGCACATGTGAATTCAGATTGTGGGATTTTAGCAGAGTGCGATGGTGGATTAATACAACAGTTATTTAAGAAAGATGTAGTGAAAGAATATGTTTTAGGATTGCAAAAAGTAACAGATAATAAAAAATACAATAATTTTTTGCAATGGACGGGTAAAAAGCATTTTGCTTCTGTTGAAGGATCCGATCCAAAGTCTATAGATGATATAGGTAAAGGAAAAGGAAAAGAATGCAATATTAAATTAGGTGATACAAGGTTTGAATCGTTAAAATATGCTTTAGTTGATAGTGAAAGTAGAATTATAAAGGAAAAAACGATAATAAAGCATTCTTATATTGATAGTATAGAATTTGTTGGTGGAGTATTTGATAAAAAAGTTATTAAGTTATCGCCAATGTTGAATTCTTTAATTGGAATCAGAGGAAGCGGAAAATCATCTTTAATAGAATGTATACGTTATGCAATAAATATAGATGCAAATATTGATGAACAATATAAAAAAGGAAATGTTGAAAATACATTACAGTCTGCTGGCAAAATAATTGTAAATATTGTTGATAAAAGTGGTAGGACACATAAAATTATTAGAATAAAAGGTGAAGATTACTCATTATTTGATGGTAAAGAAAGAAATGATAATTTCATAAAGGATATAGGCAATATTGTATATTTTGGGCAAAAAGACTTATCTGATAAAAATAATGGTTATGAAGAAAAACTATTAGATAGAATTGAAACACAAAAAGAAGATAAAAATGAATTATCGGCTTTAGCTCAAATGATTTATTCTGCAATTACAATTTATCTTTTAAATGAAGATAAAATAGTAGAGGTAAATGAAATTTCAAGTGCTAATGTTGCCCTAAAAGAGAAATTAAAAAAGTTTGAAGAAAATGGTATAGATAAAAAATTAGCAAAAGAGGCTGATTATCATATTGAGATAAATAAAATAGAAAAACAATATGATGAGATATATGAGTACGTAAGAAGCATTGAAAATGCATTAAATGACAGTTATAAAAGGAACTTGATAAGTGTTAATTATGAATCAAAATATGATAAGAAAAATTTTAATGAGATTAATAAATTATATAGCCATATAAAGGATAATTTGGAGAATATTGATAAAAATAAACAGGAAATAAAGAACAACTTAGAAAAGATTGATGTAATTATAAATAAAGCAAAAGAACAATCGAAGAAATATGATGATGAATTTCAAAAAATAAAAAGAGACATATTGAACAATGTTGATTTTGACTTAGATGATTTTGAAAATTGGAAAAATGAAATTAGTGAAAATGAAGAAAAACTAAAAAAGCTTAAAAGTTCAGTAATAAAAAAAGAAGAAAGCATTAAAAAGATTAAAAACGTTATTAAACTATATGACGACAGTAATAAAAAAGTATATAAAAGACATGAGGAACTAATAAAAAAAATAAATGAATCAAATATTGGCAAAATCAATATAGAAATTGTGTATAAAGGCGATAAAAAAGGTTTTAAAAATGACATTAAAAATGAATTTAATCTAAAAGATGAAAAGGCAGAGATAATATCTAATAGTTTTACAGATTTTATTGATGTGGTTTTTGACTGTTTAGTAGAGGACTCAAAAAAAATGAAATCTTTAAATTTGACTGAAAAACAAAAAAATTCAATAGAAGAGCACATAAGAAGCAACTATGAGGATATTTTACAGTTAACTGTGAATGATAAGATTGAAATTAAGTATAAAAATAAGAAGCTACAAAATTATTCATTAGGACAGAGAGCAATGGCTTTAATCAATTTAATACTTGCACAAAATGATTCAGATATAATTATAATTGATCAACCTGAAGATGATTTGGACAGTCAGGTCATATATGATGAATTAATTTCTGATATTAAAAAAATAAAATACAATACACAATTGATTTTTGCAACACACAATGCCAATATTCCAGTACTTGGTGATGCTGAAAGGATAGTAGAATTAAGAGCTGAAGAAGATAGTAAAGTAGATGTAATATCTGGTAGTATTGATTCTGAAGATAGTCAACAAGCTATAATTAAAATTATGGAAGGAGGATCAGAAGCATTTAAAAAGCGAAATATTATTTATAATATGTGGAAATAATTTGTTAAATTAAAAAAGATGTTGTCAATAGTATTTATGAAAAAGTTTTAATTGTTTGAAGATAATGTAGTAATTATTATTAGGATATATATCATAAAAGGAGATTCAAATGAACATCGGCAAAGAAAATGAATACATAGAATTTAAAGAGTCATTAACAGAGTTGGAAGCTGGAGTTAAGTCTATTTCATCTATGCTAATAGAGGTAACGATGCTACAGTTTATTTTGGTGTAAAAAATAATGGTGACATAAAATGATTATTGGTTGGCGATGGGACTCTTAATAAAATTAAAGATAAGATAAAAGTTAAAATAAAACCAAGTATATTACCATAAATTAAATTTATATCAACTGAAAATAATAAGGATTATATAGAAGTTAAAGCAAGTGGTCATAATATACCATATACTTTTGATAGAAGATATTATATAAGAAATGGTGCAAGTGATGAACAAATCAATAGAGATCTTCTTATAAAAATTGTTCAGTCGCAGATAGATGATAGAATGAAAGAAACGAAATCTCCTGAGCAGAATTTGACATTTAACTATTTAAAAAATAGTATGATAAATCAAGGAATACACATAACAAGTGATGATTCTCTATATGATAGTTATTCGCTTAAAAATAAAAACGGTAAATATAATATAACAGCATTTTTACTTTCAGACCAAAACACTTATGCACTTCGAGCAATTAGATTTGATGGGATAGATAAATCAAATATGCTTGATAAAAAAGAGTTTAATAATCAGTCAATATTGAAAAGCATTGATGAGTTAATTAATTATGTAGAACTCTATAATACAAAAAAAGTAGATTTATCTCATGCAGTTAGAAAGGAAATCGATTTGTTTGATTCAGATTGCTTAAGAGAAGCAGTTGTTAATTCTGTCGTTCATAATGATTGGAATTTTGGATTTGCTCCTACAGTGTTTATATATGAAGATAGATTGGAGATTTCTTCTTATGGTAGTTTACCATATAGACTTAGTATGGAAAGTTTTTTTGCTGGGAAAAGTATGCCTATGAATAGAGGATTATTTACTGTTTGTTTGGTGCTAAAAATAGTAGAACAAAGTGGGCATGGTGTTCCAATTATAGTTGAGAAATATGGTAAAGAAGCATATGATTTTAGCAGCGACAGTATAGTTGTTACTCTTAAATTTCCTTTTAAATTTCGAGGTGTTTTAAACATTGAAAATGGTCAATTATTACCAAAGAAACCCCAAAGAAACCCCAAAGAAACCCCAAAGAAAAACCCCAAAGAAAAACCCCAAAGAAAACAAATAGAAATAGATATTATTAAATTAATAGAGAATAATCCTTCAATAACAGCTAATGAAATAACTGAAAAACTGGAGATTACAATTGATAGCGTGAGACATTATATAAATAAACTTAAAAAGCAAAATGTGATAAAAAGAGAAGGTTTAACAAAAGCAGGCAAGTGGGTTGTTATACAATAAGGAATAGTAATAATTTATATGAAAGAATTCTAATAGTGTAATGGGTATGAAAGGAATTAATGAATTTAAAAGTAAAATATTTATAAGTTCTGCTCAACGAAATGAGGGAGATATTTGTTGGTCAGAGGTGCGAAGACAAATTAAAAGCTTTTTGGAAGAAAGGGGACCTTTTAGCGTTTTTATTATTGAAGATAGTGTTGCTGGAACTCCATCGGAAGAGTTTATGTTGCGACAAGTTAGAATATCGGACATTATTATTTTTTTAGTTGGAAATGAATTGAGACCAGGAACTCAAAAAGAATATCGCGAGGCAATAAGAACTCACAAAAAAATTTTTGTATATTTTATTAAATTAAATGACGAATCACAATCAAAAGATGTTGTTGAAATGAAAGAAGAAATTCATAAAGAAGATTATGCACTAACCGCCGACATAGATGACATTACTGGATTGGGTGAAAGGATATATAACGATTTGCAAAATGATGCATGGACGACTTATTTAGATAGCAATGTGAAAGAATTACAACGTGCACATAACATAGAAAAAGATAAATTAAAACCATATAGCAGTGCATATGAAAACCTTAAATATGAATTAAATATTATAAAAGAGCCAAAGATTGAAACAAATGATTATAGTCAGAGTTTTGCTAAAAAAATGCAAGAGTTTTTGCTAACTGGAGAATTAGATATACAGTTTAAAGAAGAGAAAAATATATTTGAAAAAGTGTTCAACAATAATCATATTTTATATAATAGATTTAGGGCATTTGTGCAATATATAAATAATAATAAGGAGGAAGCATTAAATATCTTAAAAAGTATGTTGATTAATGATCAAAGTGAGATAATAGATACTTGGATCAAGTCAAATATTTTAATCGATTGCAGAAACTTGCAAGATGAATTTAACAAAAATAATGGATTGCTTATAGGTAAAAATGAGTATCAAGAGATTATTGACAAAGATAATAAAATGGTATTTTTCCCTGCGGATGATAGGTATTTAAATAATATATATGAAAATATTCGAAAAGAAGAATTAAAAAAGAAATCTGAGTCACCTATGACTTTTTCATTTGGTTCAGGATTT
>CADCOW010000234.1 GCA_902803205.1 uncultured Eubacteriales bacterium
CACAGAAACTTTATCAATTAATCGATACATTTATGGTAATGATAATCCATTAAAGTTTAAAGACCCATCAGGCTTTATTTCAGTTAGTAGTATGTCAAGAGCAAGTTCTGCAAGTGTATTAGGTAACTGTGGTGGTGGAAGTGGAAGTGTAGGACTTGTTTCAACTGGAATGATACTAACATCATCAACTTTATTATATGGGCCAGGGATAGATGGCAATATTCAGCTAATGTTTAAAGACACTATAATACATGGTTTTACTGGGACAGAAAAAATATATAATCAGAATGAAATCAATAAAAGAATTGATGATATGATTAAGTCTGTGACAGAAGACCAAGCTAATGAACGATATGCTTTTGCTTGGTGGGAAAGAAATTATGAAGATGTTAAAGACTTATTGAAAGCTACAAGTAGTAAAATTGGAAGATGGGTTGATAATGATGTGTTTTATAATGATTGGCTTTATGATTATGAGAAGACTGGAAAAAAAGTGACTGGTGAAAATGGTTCTTGGTGTTCAACTTTTGTAACATATAATATGGAAGCGGCAGGTCTATCAGATGCTGAGTCAAATACAAACATATTCCCTACAAAAGAAGAAGCAAAAGATTTAGATTTCCAGGTAAGTGCGAATTTAAAAACTTGGTATGAGAATCAAATTGATTTAAATGGTAATTCGAGATATCATACAGTAGATGAAGTTATTGCTGGAACATATACTCCTAAAAAAGGCGATATATTTTTCAAACCACAAGGAGGAAGTAGTATACATTCAGGTTTTGTAACAGAATATGATACAAATAATAAAAAAATTAGCACAGTTGATGGTAATACAACTAATACACCAAAAAGTGAGATTGGCTATGGTGTATTTGAACATAAGAATAGAGATATAAACAACTATATAGGATTTGGTGATAATTTTTATAGTGGAGGTAATACAAGATGAAAAAATTATTTCTAATTATTATTATATTTTTGTTAATTCAAAAACCTATATATGCTACAAATGCGAAACTGCCTGATTTTTTAAATAATATACCATTAGCACAAGAATATAAGGAAAATGAAAGTTTTAATATTAGTAGAATACCAGAAAGAATGTTTTATAAATTAAATACTGATTGTAAATATTATATTTTAAATAATAAAGATGTATTATATATAGTAGATGATAAGCTTGGTGGATTAATGTTAGTTTATAATACATTTCCGATGGATTTAGGAATTGATGAAGAAATAGCAACTGATGAATTGCATACAACGTTAAGTTCAAGTTTGTATTTAATACGAAGTAACAATGAGTATTATATTTTTGTAGATAAAGTATTTTGCTACGATTATAAAGGTTATAGATTATATCATTTATCAAATGATAAAATTGAACTAATTGAAGATGAAAGTGGTCGCATAGATTTTGTAGGTTATGATTATATAATAGGTTATACTGCTTTAGGGATGATTGGCTATCAACAATGTGAATTTAAAATGGTATTAAAAAATGGAAAATTAGAATTAGATGGAGAGTATAAAGTTGTTGAGAATGATGGCAATTATCCATTCTGGCATTATTATACATTAGTTAAAGATTTAAAATATGAAGAATATGATGATAAAGCAAAAAAATATAAAGAAAAAGTATTAAAAACAGGAACTAAAATTAGAGCATTGTCAACGGATGCTAAAACTTATATAACTATTGAAGTTGAGGATGGTAGAAATGGTAAAGTCAAAGTTGATAAAGTTAGAAATAGAGATTTTATTGTGAATGGGCAAGTATTTATGAATTACTATTTCATAGATGGTACACAATCTCACCATACTGTATATAACCCAGGGTACTCTTATTGATTCAAAAAGTATGATAAAAAGGTTGAAAAATAGAATTACATGTTTTTGTTATTTGCTTACTTTTGGTATGCAATATTTGAGTATGACAAAGAAAGTAGATTAACTAAAGAGATAGATGGTGAAAATCATTTTATAAAGTATGAGTATGATAACATAGGCAACATTTTAAAGAAGACAACAGAAAGCAATGAAATAACAACTTATACTTATGATAGACACAATATAATGACAAGTATGACCGATGCATTAAATAACACCGAAAGATACGAAGTCAATTTAAATAAGTTAGTAACTAAAAAGATACAAAAAGATGGCACTGAGTATAAGTATAACTATGATAGGGCAAAAAGACTAATAAACACTATTGAC
>CADCOW010000235.1 GCA_902803205.1 uncultured Eubacteriales bacterium
GGATATACAGATAATTTTTTCTTATTTCTGTCAATTCTCTCATATTTAACTACACCATCAATTTTTGCAAAAAGTGTGTAATCATTTCCAAGACCAACATTATTTCCTGGATGTATTCTTGTTCCATTTTGTCTATATAAAATATTACCTGCTAAAACAAATTGTCCATCGGCTCTCTTAGCTCCAAGCATTTTAGGATTAGAGTCTCTACCATTCTTTGTTGAACCGCCACCTTTATGATGTGCCATATGTTTACCCCTTTCAATCAATATTTATGATTCATTAAATAGCATCAATTTTTACTTCTGTAAAATACTGTCTATGACCATTTTTTTTATGGTATCCAGACTTTCTCTTATACTTATAAACGATAACTTTTTTATCTTTTGCTTGTTTTGTGCAAGTAGCTGTAACAGTTTTTCCTGATACTGTAGGAGTACCAAGAGTAACCTCGCTATCGCCTATAGCAAGCACTTTATCAAATGTAACTTTATCACCAACATTGCATTCAAGTTTTTCAATTTTAACAACATCACCTACTTGAACCTTATATTGCTTGCCACCAGTTTCTATAATTGCGTACATAACAACCTCCGTATAAATTATTCGCTATTAAGGTAGGCACAAAAAAACAACCGTTTAAACCTTTTTTATGCGTACATATATTTTATCAAAAAAACATTAAAATGTCAAGAAATTCAAGTAATTATACAATTATAAAACTGATTTATATTTAAATCAATTTATAAGTTATATATTAATTTCTTTTTTTAATATTGAATTTTAGAGCCCCTTTTGGGCAAACTTCAATACATTCACCACATCTTATACATTCTAAACTATTTGGTTTTATAGAAGGATTAACTTGCATTTTACAAGTTTTAGCACATTTTCCACAATTTATGCAAGCACTGCTATCAAATTCAATTTTTAAAAAACTTATACTTTGGTATAAAGAATAAAATGCTCCAAGAGGACATATATATTTACAGAATGGCCTATAAATAATAATTGATATAATAATAGTTAAAATCAATAAACAAAGTTTCCATACATATAATAATTTTGCTGCCGCTCTCATTGCTTTATTTAAAATAATAAGTGGTAAACCACCTTCAAGCATACCTATTGGACAAATAAATTTACAAAAATATGGTAATGTCATTCCAAATTTATCTTTAAAAAACAAAACTGCAAATATACAAATTCCAAATAGAAAAAAATACTTAAAAAATCTAAGAACTTTATCTAATTGTTCTTTTACTTTTATCTTTGGAAGAGGTATTTTATATAGTAATTCTTGAATCAATCCAAAAATGCAAAGCCATCCACAAATAAATCTCCCTACTAATAAACCAATTATTGATAAAAAACCAATAACATAAAAAGCAAATTTAGGTTTTCTTTGTCCAATTACAGCTTGCATAGATCCAATAGGGCAAGACATAATTGCCCCTGGGCAAGCATAACAATTCATTCCAGGTACACAAAATCGCTTTAGAGGACCTTGATAAATTTTGCCAGTTAAAAAACCTGAAAAATGAGCATTAGTTATAATCCCCCATAAGTTTTGAATAGTTTTTCTTAATTTTATTTGTTTTTTAATTTTATCCAATTCCACAACACTCAAGACAAATTTTTATTGCCTTCATAAATACTACTTCCATTTCACCAGAATAAATGCCATATATAAAAGAAATTATAGCTAATGATAAAAGTAAGTATCTTAAAATTCTTTTTTTTACTATACACATAGTATAACCTTTTATGTAAATATTTATTATATATTAATTTAAAATGAGAAGTTTTTATAATTTATTGTAAATTTATTTTTTAAAAAAGAGCGACCTAAGTCGCTCTCAATTAACTTAAGATTAAAAAGTAATTACATAAATTAAATACTTCTTTTCTCTTTATAAATTACTCAATAATTTTTACAACTCTACCAGAACCAACTGTATGTCCACCTTCACGGATGGCAAATCTAAGTCCTTCTTCCATAGCAACTGGGTGGATAAGTTCAACTGTCATCTCAACATTATCACCAGGCATACACATTTCTGTACCTTGTGGTAACATACATACACCTGTAATATCAGTTGTTCTGAAATAGAATTGAGGTCTATAGTTATTCATGAATGGAGTGTGTCTTCCACCTTCATCTTTTGTTAATACATAAACTTGTGCAGTAAATTTCTTATGACATTTTACTGAACCTGGTTTACAAATAACTTGTCCTCTTTCAATATCAGTCTTATCAATACCACGAAGTAAAAGTCCTACATTATCACCTGCTTGACCTTGATCAAGAAGTTTTCTAAACATTTCTATACCAGTGATAACTGTCTTCTTTGTTTCTTCACTGATACCAACAATTTCCATTTCATCATTAAGTTTAACTGTTCCTCTCTCTACTCTACCTGTAGCAACAGTACCACGACCAGTGATAGTAAATACATCTTCTACAGGCATCAAGAATGGTTTATCAACATCACGAACTGGATCTGGAATGTAGCTATCAACTGCATCCATAAGTTCCATTATTTTATCTCCCCACTCTCCAGTATCATCTTCAAGTGCTTTAA
>CADCOW010000236.1 GCA_902803205.1 uncultured Eubacteriales bacterium
AATGCTGCTGATTATACTGTGGCATTTGCAGTTGGTGGATTTGACACTGAACCAATAGCAAATACGATTGGAACAGATACAGGGTGTATAGTTAAAGGTTCTACAAATCATATGATAAGTTTCACAGGACCTAGAACTGCAGAACCTATCACAATAAATGTAAATAAAAAAGGAATTCTATTTTTAAAATATAGTGCTACAGGAGATAATGCACAACAAATAAAACTTCCAGTTAATTGTGTTATAACAACTAATAGTTAGATATAAACTTTAATAAATAGGAATAATAACTTAAATTTATAAGATGGCATCTAATACTATGATGCCGTTTTTTATTTTATTACATATTTAATAAAAATGAAGGTGATTATGGGGGGGATAACCCCCTATAGCCACCCCCTATAATTCCCATAATTTGCCATTTGGTCCTGGGGAGGAACCCCTAACCTATAGAGGGTTGTAGGGGCAGATATCATCCGACATCATGTAGGGGAGGATAATCTCCTCCCCTACGAGAATAAATATTGTAGCTACATGTATAAAACCATAGGGCGGATATCATCCGCTCACAATCCCATAGATAAGGTCGTAAATTATAAATTATGAGAAAGAGCACAAGAATAGTAAAGAGATTATTGGCACTATTTTTAGTTGTGCTTATGAGTATAAATTCATTTGGAGCGGTGGTGAGTGACAACGATGGCTCAGCGTTTATCACAAAAGCCGAATTTGACAGCCTAAAAAATGACTTCCAGAGTCAGATAGACCAATACAATACGAGTATTGACAGTAAGATTGATGGGGCGATAGCATCTTATCTTGCTGGGATTAAAGTGAGTGCTATGCCAGATAATTATTTTGAGACTATAAATAGAACGTATGGGCATCATCAGCTGTTCTTGAATAGTGTGGAAAGTGGATCAAGTGCCCTGACAACTGCCCTGAATACCAATATGACTAAGGTCTATTCAGCACAATATAAATTGCCTGGAAAAATATATAGTGGGGTCATCTATTACTATAATTCAGGTACTTCATCAAGGAATGTTACTTGGAATTTAAAAGAAGGTTCTGTCCAAAGGGTCTCCAAAATAGTGACGGTTGTGAAGTCCGCGGTCTGCGCGGCTTCTGTGACATGGGTAGGCTCGAGTGACTTGGATAATGGGAACGGAACGACTCAAGTCAGTGATGACCAAACAAAGCAAATTACAAGTTCAACTATTGACTTAAATTACAACAAAGTAGTGTCGTTAAAGGTAATAACGGCTACAGGGGCTGCATCAAGGGTTGAACAGTTTAACGGGGCAGGCACAGCCCCTGTAATTACACTAAAAAGCAATTTGGTCGTGGAGGATACTAAAACTAGAAATGGTACTGGGTCATAATGGACTTATACCATGCTAAGTAGTGGTCATAAAGCTTTGCGGAAATTTTGGACAACTTACCATTTGAAACAAAGCCTGGATCTTTATTTCAAATCATATCGTAATTTTTCAAGTACGCTCAACAGTATTTCTGCGAATTCCCTTCAGGACAATACGACATGCAACTATACACCAAATAATGTCGCCGAGTTTGGTGTCAAGACTTATGGCACAAAACATTTGGCTTGGTCGACTACAAATGGTACCGGCTTTTTGCAGCAAATAATCGAACTGAATAAAAGCACAACTGACCAGATGGACTATGCTATGTGTCAATGGGGTAAAGGAACTGATCAATTGGTATATGCTTCTAATGACGAAGAACCTATGATTAGTTTAGGTAGTAACTTGAGTTCATCATATGTGGAATTGGGTGCGAAAACAACTGAAATACAAGGTTCACAACAAAGTATCTCAAAAGTAAGTAATACAGTTAAGGAAGTTTATATAGTCCCTGAAGAAATGAAATTGAATCGCTTTGTAAATACATATTTAACAAATATTGCAGGGGAACCTGTTTATTTAGGCTATGGGGTTCCAATATTAGCTACTAAACAAGATGACGGAGAATATAGAATAACAATTAAAGTAAAACTAACCGAAGCACCTGCCGGGGCTGCTGTTACAGGAGGAACTGTGACAATAAGATTAGCGAAGAATCATTTTACAAATGGAAACTTTACTAATGCTGCTGATCGGTTATATGAAGGCACAATTATTTGTGGATCTGATGGATTGGGAGAAGTTACATTTGAAATAAATGGTGTTGAGAAAACTTTGTTATGGTTAAATCTATTTGGCGATGTGGATCAACGAATTGTGGAACTTACGGATGTAACTGTGAAAATGTTGTAATGAGGCAATTTCATATATTGACAAATTTAAATAGTAGTAATATAAAAATTTAAATATCCTTATAAGTTGTGACACTTCTTTATGTGCATAATATGTCTCTTCTTACAAATCCAATAAATATTTAGCCATTTGACTTTTTAGTCTAATCAAGTGATTTTCATTATACTTGATAGGGTTATTTTTAACTAAAAATTATCTTTTATAGTTGTAAGCCCCAAGATTATACCTTTAAGAATATTATTTATACTATTTTCTAATCTTGTAGAAAGAGCTGATAGTTTTGATAACTCTCTACTTAAAGGTTTTAAATCTGATTCGTTTTTAATAGTGCCACTATATGCTTGGACCTTATTATCAATAAGCCAAGAAGCAATCATAAAAGCATCAATGTCATCAATTTTATTTATGTGCCTATCTTTTGACTTTCTATAATATGTAATTTTATCTGGTGGAACTTCCTTATAAGAAAAGCCATTGTTTTCAAAAAAGAATTTGATACCCATTGTGACATTACCAGTTGTTTCAATACCTATACGAATGTTTTTTTCTTTCGTATTTTAATACTAAAATTCTAAATTTAGTAAAACCATTTGAATCATTAGAAAAGCTAAAGCTTCTCAATTTTTTCTTATTTTCATCAATTATGCAGCATACATTAAACTTATTTGCTATATCTATGCCAGTATAAATCATAATTCCTCCCATGTTTATACCACTTAATAGATAAAATGATTTTGACAAAAGTATCTTATTAGTGGTAGAATAATGGTGTAAAGCACCAGACTCCTATGAAAAGATGTGATAGATTTTTATTATTTATTTAGACTTGTGTGTTAAGTCTTATTTGATAATAAAAAAGTGCTAAAATAAGATTTAAAATGTCATTTAAGATATTGGCATTTTTAGATTTATACAAGATGCATCAACTGTTGCATACACATATTCAATTTTTTTATTTTTAGAAAAGTCGTTTAATATTTGACCTTATAAGATTAGATTAAAATATTTTAATCTAAAAAGAAAGCAATCACATCAAAAAACATTTCTAACTGTTAGTGATTTTTTATGGTGTATAAGTTATCTCGTAAAGTTTTCACTCCATAGTTCCCATCATTAACTTAGAGGCATAGGACATATACCCACACATCATAATACGGATCATAGTGTCATCTATGTCCTAAAATTTTCAAAGAGTTTAGTCCTTAAAAAAATTATAACAATAAAGTTTAATAAATTATAGTGAAATGCTTAAAGAAAAATATTAATAAATTATTAAGTAGTGGTAATAAAAAGAAATGACTACTATATTTTGTACTTATAATTTTGATTAAAATCTTAGAAGATTAATTTGCATAAACTGATTATATATGTTATTATAACTATGAAAGGAGATAAGGCATATGGCTACATCAACTATATTTGAACCAATTGAAATTAAGTCAAAGAAAAGTGTTGAGAAATTTGTAAAAATGTTAACTGAGTACAAACCAATTGATGACAAGAATTATAAACTTCCAAAGGGCATTAAAATACTTGATAATCCAAAGAAAATAAAAAAATACTTTAAAAAGGATATTTAAATGAGTTTACTAACAGTTAATATTTTAGATTTATTGGAAAATTATGGGGAAGAAAAAACCCATAAGATTATTGATAAGTTTGAGTGCAAACAAGATATAAGTATAGAAAGATTCTTAAAAAATAATGCAATTAATTTTTCAAAGCAGAAATTGTCATCAACATTTTTATTAATGGATGAGTATTATAACATATTTGCAATGTTTACATTGACACATAAAGCACTAAATATAACAGACAAATCATTTAGTCAAACAATATCAAAAAAAATTGCAAAAATTTTCTTCAAGTATTTATAAAAATACTCTATTAGTGTCTTCGTTTTTAATTGCACAGTTAGCGAAGAACTCTAAATATAATAATAATGTAATTACTGGAAACAAGATATTAGAAACTGCAATAAAATATATAGTGATGGCAAGAAAAATTATTGGTGGTAGTTTAGTATATGTAGATGTTAAAAACAATGATAAATTGATAAGTTTTTATAAGAATAATGGGTTTATAGAGTTTGACAAGCGTTATTCAGAAAAAGATAAGATTGAATATCTACAAATGATGAGATTTATATAAAGTTTTAATCACCTACCAATAGATGTATCTGCATTATATAATTGTTGTATAAAAATATGTTTTTTGCAAAACTTGAAGAAGATATGATATAAAAATTATTAAGAAATACGAAAATGAAAAGGGTTGGTTGAGTATAAACATATTAAAACTCTTTTTAAAAAGTATGGTGTATAAATGTATCAAGTTGAATATTCAAATAGATTTGAAAATAACTTTAAGAAACTGGATGAAACTATAAAAATAATAATTTTGAAATGGGTAAACAATTGTGAAGAATTTGGAATTAAGTTTTTTTAGGAAGGAAAATTATATGATGAAAAAAATTTTATCAATAACTTTAGCTTTAGTGATGCTTCTATCAATGAATGGAGTAATTACTTTTGCTACTAATGTAGATAGTGCGAGTGATGATAGTTTAAAAGAAATTAGTAATGAAAATGGGGGGGCAAATCTTTTTGGCTCAGTTCCTTCGTATAATGTAGGAGATTATATTTATTTCGGAAGGTATCCGCAAGCGACTACTGATACTAATATAATGGAGCCAATTAGGTGGAGAATATTATCAAAAGATAGCGATAAGGCTTTACTTATATCTGATAAAATACTTGATAATGTATCATTTACCAGTAGTGGTGCAGCTGAACTTTGGGCAAGTTCAGATATACACACTTGGTTAAATAGTACATTTTATAATAAGGCATTTAATAATGATGAAAAGGTAGCCATAAGACAAGAGACTATAGTGACAACAAATTCAGTAGATACAAATGATAAAGTATTTTTATTAAGTAAGGATGAGGCAAACACATTATTTGCTAGTAATAGTGACAGGAAAGCCGAAGGAACTGCGTATGCAAAGGAAATAAACAATGGTGGAGCTAAATTGTTCGTAGACACTAATTACTGTTCACAATGGTGGCTTAGATCGAACTATGGAAGCACTTGGTCTAGTATCAATGTAGTAAGGGCGGGTGGCGATTGTAATATTTTGAACCAGACCCCTGATTGCAATTTTAATGGTGTTCGTCCTGCCATATATATAGACCTTACATCATCATATTTTACAGCAAATGAGAGTAATATAACTTGGAATGTAGATGGTGGCTCTTGGGTAGGTAGTGAAAACACATGGAGAAATGTCACTAAATATAAAGAAGGTTTTCAGTGGCTTTTGCCTACAGGAGTTTCGTTGAAAAAAGATGGATATGAACTTGCAGGTTGGTTAATTAATGGAAGTGACACTACTAATGTAATTAAAACTTCTATAACTGGAGATTTGACGTTAAAAGCAGTATTTAGGGAAGAAGGTAGTAGAGCTTTAACTGATAGAGAAAATGCAGCATTTATAGTTCGTGATGAGTGGACAAGTTGGGTTAAAAGTTTTACAAATGAATTGTCGGCACTTGATAAAAATGCTACAGAAAGAATCTATAAAAACATGGATTACTATGACATGCAATATAGATTTACAGAAAAATATAAAAAAGTTCCAGAGTACTTAGATGAAGATGGGAAGCCAACACAAAAATTAAAAGATCTCATAAAAGAAAAAAGAAAAGAAATATCTGGAGCAACTAACAATGCTTGTCTATGTTTTACTTCAGTTGAGAATGGTTCGACAGTACAATTTAAATTGAATGCCTTAGATGATTCCTATGTAAGTATAGGTATATCATATGATGGTGTATCCTTTGTTCCTTGGGCAAAAAATACTCCTGTTACCTTAAATAGCGGGGAATCAATATATGTGAGGAATACTAAAAGTAGATTATCTCATGGTGTAACAACATTTTTTAATTTTCAAATGACAGGGAAAATAGAGGCTTCTGGAAGTGTTGATTCTCTAATTAATTTTGGTACAGTTTATGATAATTGCTATAGGTTTTTATTTAGAAATCAAACTGCATTAGTAAAAGCACCAGAATTACCATCAACTACAACGGCAGATAACTGTTATGACGAAATGTTTAGAGGTTGTACTAATCTTACTACACCACCAAGTATTTTACCAGCTAAAGAAGTAAAAACTAATGCATATTCGCATATGTTTTTTGGCTGTACTAAGTTGCAAAGTGCACCCAAAATATCTGCCCAAAAGATTGGATATGATGGGTGTGAAGCTATGTTTGCTCGATGTAGTACATTAGAAGTAGCACCTGAGTTACCTGCAACTAATTTATCAGAGATCTGTTATGCAAGTATGTTTGCTGACTGTACAAGTCTAAAGACTCCACCACCAGTTTTGCCAGCTAAAGTAGTGCCATCTAATGCTTATAATGGTATCTTTGTCGGTTGTACTCAACTTGTAGAATCTCCAATTATAAAAATGGCTCAAGTATCTAGTAATGGTTGTTATGAAATGTTTGCGGATTGCTCTTTACTAAATAAAATTTATATATCTGACTATAAAGACCCATTAGATTCCACATCTTTTGGTGAATGGGTCCGTGGTGTTCAAGATACAGGAACTATATATTATGGTGGCACTTATACAGATAGCGACTTTAGTCAAGATCGCCTACCAAAAGATTCAACTCACCACTGGACAGTAGTAAATGCATAGCCATAGTATGCAACATAAGTAAGAATAAAATACTTATAAATAATTAATTTAGATTTTATCAATAATATGACATTATTAAACTGGGCTAAAATCTTGCCCAGTTTTTTTATTGGTGGTTGTAAAAAGTGTAAATAAATAGTATAACTAAATGTTATGAATCAAGAGTTAAAAAATGTCACTTACCACCCATCCACTTAAGATGGATCAGAATGTGGCGATTTATGACTTTATGCCTTTTTGTGCATAAAAAATGCCCTCTTATTTCGTTTTTTTCAAATGAAAAAGGAATTTAACTAATTATTTTTGTCCGCCCGCTTTTCGTGGGCCATATGCAACATCGTTTTTAGTAATAAAGTTATGGCTTTCAAAAAAGGGGGGGGTATACTTTTTGTATTGGAATAGCCTCCAAAAAGTAGACATATTAAACATAAATGTATTTATATATAGACATTATATAGACAATATGTTCTCCATTATCTTAAAGTTATAACGATTTAAATATTTACAAAATAAAAATGGGAATGTTGAC
>CADCOW010000237.1 GCA_902803205.1 uncultured Eubacteriales bacterium
GTAGAAAACAATTAACTGTATAATATGAATTTTTGGTCGCGAGAGTGACCATTTTTATTTTTAGTGAAAAATTCAATTAAAAAAAACAAAGAGTTTAAAAAAATATACGAAGAAAAACAATCTTTTGCTACAAAAAGTTTAGTAATGTATATTTCGAAAAACAGTGATGTGGAAAGAAACCGACTTGGGATTTCTGTATCACATAAAGTTGGAAACTCTGTCATTAGACATTCATTGATAAGAAAAATTAGAGAGATTTATAGAAATAATTTGATAAGAATAAAAAAAGGATATGATATTGTTATAGTTTTAAGAGTGGGTAGTGACAAAAAAGAGTTTTTTAATCTAAACGAAGACTTTTTATATTTATGTAAAAAAAATAAAATTTATACTGAAGAGAACCTTTAAAAAGTTAAAATATACTTTTTTAAGGTACCTAAAAGAAAATTAAGGAACAAGAAAAGGTTGTTAAAAAAATTTTTAATATATCTAATAAAAAAATATCAAAAATATATATCTCCAACATTATCTCTTTATAATAAATGTCCTTATACTCCTTCTTGCTCAAATTATACTATGGAAGCGATTGAAAAATATGGAGCAATAAAGGGAGGAGTTCTTGGTTTTTGGAGAATTCTTAGGTGTAATCCTTTTTCTAAGGGTGGATATGACCCAGTTCCTTAAAATTTTTAAAAGGAGGAATTAGATGTTATATTTGACTGCTTATCAAAGTGGCTTTCCACTTATCGGTGGTTTATTTACTTTGATTGTAAGAATTTTTGGATACCTTATGAATGGCATTTATATAGTTTTAGATAAAGTTGGTATTCCAAATGTTGGACTTGCTATAATTATATTTACACTTATAACAAGAATTATTTTATATCCATCAACAGTAAAACAACAAAAATCATCAAAGATAATGAATATTATTCAGCCTGAAATAAAAGCAATACAAGCAAAATATGAAGGTCAAAACGATCAACAATCAATGATGATGCAACAACAAGAAATAAAGGCTGTTTATGAAAAATATGGAACATCTATGACAGGAAGCTGTGTTCAACTTCTTATACAGATGCCTATAATACTTGCTTTATATCGTGTAATAATGAATATACCTGCTTATGTTCCACAAGTAAAAGAAAAGTTTTTAAATATTTTTAATTTAATAAATAGTTCTGATTTAGCAAAAAAAATAATGGAATTTATTGAAAGTAATGATGCTTACAAAAGAAAATTAGGAGCAGAGTTTGGAAAAATCAGTGAATTTACTGGTGAGGCTTTTACAAATAAAGTAATTGATTTTTTAAATAAAATAAATCCAATGCAAATGAAAGAGTTTGCTTCAAAGTTTGCTAATTCAGATATAATTATGAATAATTATGCAGAAGTTGAAAAGGTAAATGCTTTCCTTGGATTAAATCTTTCTACAGAACCAAGTGCTTATGGTTTCACATTGAAAGGAATTATAATACCTGCTCTTGCAGCCTTATCACAATATTTATCAGTGATAGTTATGCAAGGTCAAACAAAAAAGAAGACAGTAAATGGCGTTGAAGAAGAACCAGACCAAATGCAACAAACTATGAAATCTATGAATATAATGATGCCACTTATGTCTGCATTTTTCTGTTGGTCATTTGCATCTGGTATCGGTATATACTGGATAGCTTCATCTATATTTATGATGATTACATATATGATTGTAAACAAGCAATTTGAAAATATAGATATTGATGAGATGATTAAAAAGAACATAGAAAAAGTAAATGCAAAAAGAGCAAGGAAAGGTCTTCCACCTATAAATGAAGTTAAGGCTACAGAAAATATAAAAAGAATGGAAGAAACAAGCGAAAAGAAAGTAAAAGAAAGAGAAGAAAAAATAAATGAGCAAGTAAAAAAGACAGAAGAAGCAAATAAATTTTATTTTGAAAACGAAAACCCTGATTCACTTTTTGCAAAAGCCAATATGGTTCAAAAGTATAATGAAAAACATAATAAATAATTGTTTTATGTAGGGGTAAATCTTAAAAACTAATTATAGGAAAAGGATAATATCCACCTAAAAAGGAGAAGTATGAGAATAGAAATAAAAGGTGAAACTTTAGATGAAGCAATAAATAATGCGATGGTAGAGCTTTCAACTACAAGTGACAATATATCTTATGACTTAATTCAAGAAGGAAGTACTGGATTTTTAGGAATAGGAGCAAAACCATTTATAATAGAAGCATATAGAAAAGATGATAAAGAAGAGAATTATAAAAAAGAAAGTGTAAATAAAAAAGAAAAGTTAGTTGAAAATGAAAAAGGAGTTTATGAGTTTAAGACAGATAAAGTTTCAACGAATAAAGGTTTCTCAAAAAAAGAAGAGAAAATGACAAGAAATCCTGAAGAAGTTTTTGAAGAAGTCAAAGCTTTCTTAACACCAATATTTGATGAGTTTAACATAAAAATAGATATGAGTTATGATACAATTATTGATCAAAATCTATTTATATTAAATATAAGTGGTGAAAAAATGGGAGTTGTAATTGGTAAACATGGACAAACCCTTGATGCCATACAACATTTGACAAATATAGTAGTAAATAATGGAAAGAGTAGTAGAGTAAGAATTAGAATA
>CADCOW010000238.1 GCA_902803205.1 uncultured Eubacteriales bacterium
AGTACTCGACAATACTTTACAAGCATTTTGTTATTAACTTTTTTATTTCTAAAGATTATTAACATAAAAAAATAGGATTTTGCTACTTGCTAACAATAATCCTATTTTTTTTGACTTTGTCTACACTCTGAGCCAAGTATCATACTTGGCTTTTTTTATCTAATAAATGTTTCTTTTATTGAACATATCTTATCAGCTATACATAGCAATATTCCTTCTTTTGTCTTAGGTATTTTTGTAATATTCAATGGCCACATATGTGATAAAATATTTGCATATACTCTGTCATTAATACCAAATATTTTTTTTGCATTTTCTGCTGCAGTTTTTGAATGTGTATATCCATGTAGCCCCATTCCTTTTGGTGTATGATGCCAATCATATAAAAATAAATCATGTAATAATGCTGATTTAACTAACTCATCTTTATTTACATTTATTTTTAACTTATCTGCTATCTTGAGACTTAATTTTGCCACATCTATACTATGCTTATATGTCGTTGTCCTTCCATGGGCAATATAGTTTTCAAGCTCTTTATATTTTTCATTTTCTAAAATGCTACTATACTTTTTTATTTCTTCATCATAATTCATACTATGTCCTTATCAAAAAAATTAAATTCCTTAATTTCCTTCCCACCCACTGGCATAGGAATTGGTATTTTTTCTTTGACAAAATTTTTTTCACAATATTTCAATTGTTCACCAGGTCTTATAAACATAATTACATTTCCAAAATCTAAAAACATACACTCATTGCCTACATTTCTAAAGTACACTCCTCTATATCCTGGCATTCCATCAAATTCTAATTTCATAAATCCAAGTGAATATGAAAATCCATATACATGATTATTTTTATCATAATAATTCACGATATAATATGTAGATGTAATGCCAGTATGTGTATATGATTCTATACCAAGGTCTTTATTGCCAACTTCTGTATCATAAAAATAACAATGCTCTGTATTAGATATTGAAAGTAAATAATAATTCTTTACATTTATTTTATCATATCTTTTTCTCTTTTTCTTTTCTTCTTCATTGAATATAAGATAATCTACATAACTTTCAAGTGCTTTATCAACACATTCAATACTTGGTATCTCAACCACCTTTATCATTCCCTTTACGCAGGCATCATATACTACTTCTTTTCTAAATGAATCTCTAACTGTAAAACCATATTTTTTGCCATCATACAAAAATTCACAAGTATAACCACTAAACATTGCTTCCACATACTTAAAATCAATATTATATTTTTCATTATGCCCTTTAAAAACTTTTCTTGTAACACTATTTTTTTTCATTTCTTTACTCCTTTTAAAACACATAGTATCACAAAAAATATACATAAATTTGTATATAAAGGGAACCTCTAAAAAGTGAACACTTGGAAAACTTTGTTTTTCAAATATTTACATATCACTACTATCTAAAATAATTGTAAATGGTCCATCATTTATAAGTGCAACTTTCATATCAGCCCCAAATTTTCCTTTTTCAACTTTTAGCCCTTCATAAGTTTTGCATTTACTAATTACATACTCATACATTTCATTTGCAAATACAGGATTCCCTGCTTTTATAAAGCTTGGGCGATTCCCTTTTTTACAATCAGCATAAAGTGTAAACTGTGATACAAGTAATAACTCTCCACCTACATCATTTAAAGATAAATTAGTTTTTCCTTCACTATCTTCAAATATTCTGAGTTTTACCATCTTATCAACTAACTTATCTGCTATCTCTTTTGTGTCTGTCTCGGCTATGCCGACAAGAACCATATAGCCCTTACCTATCTCTCCAATTATTTTGTCATCTACTTTTACAGATGCATTTAATACTCTTTGAATTACTAATTTCATTTGCTATCTCCTATAAAATTAGTTCTCTAATGATATATACTCTGCTGGAATTGGTGTCAAAACTCCTAAAAACTTAAAATTTTTATCAGTATTGTTAGTTACTCCATGACAATCACCTGCTTTATTTATTATGACATCTCCAGCTTTTACATGTATATCTTTACCTACTTCAGTATGAAACTCTCCTTCTCCTTCAAGAACTACCCATACATCATCAGCATTTGGATGTTTGTGACATTTTACTGATTGACCTGGTTTTACTACCCACACAACTGTTGCTGACTTGTCTGTATCTTTTATAACAGTTTTGACTGCAGCACTATCACTCTCCTTTGCAAAATCATCAATTTTAAAAATTCTGTTTTCCATATTTTTTACTCCTCATTTTTTTATTTTTCCTATATATCTTCTATAATAAATGGCAACATATATATCGGCTTAAAATATAATTCATTTTCCCTGTTTACATCTTTTTGAGATATTATGTATTGATTCGATACCCTTTTAAATCTGCAGCAAGTGCAAATGTAGCATAGAGTGGTATCGTGTATATTCTATTCTTGACATCATACCCAAAATTATTGGATGATATTTTAATTGCAAATTCGTTTTTATTTACTTCTCTATAATTATCAAGTGAGTTAAGTTTGCCCTTATTTTTTTTCACATCTATAGGTATAATCTGACCATCTTTTATAACAATAAACTCAAATTCATTTTGATTCTTACCACACCAATAAAACAATTCTATGTCTTTTGCTGACAATTCACATGCCACATAGTTTTCGTAAAAAACTCCTTGCGTCTTCATCTTTAATTAAATCTATATACACATAATAGTTAAATTTTTTCAAATAATTATGATACAAGTTTTTAGGGTTTTATCAACAAATATTTACAAGTTTTATGGGGTTTATATCAGTTAAATTTACAAGTTTTACAGGGTATCTGAATAAAAAATCCCTATTTATAGGGATTATAACAAAAAGTGCAGTTTTTTCAAGTAATTCTAATGCAAAAAGTGCAGCTTTTTCAAGTAATTATTTTAGCAATTCCTTTATATTCTTCTTATACTCTTCAACTCCTGGTTGGTTAAATGGGTTGACACCAAGAATAAGTGCTGATATAGCACAACTCATTTCAAAGAAATAAAATAGTTCGCCAAGAGTAGCCTCGTTTTGCTCTGCCACTTTCATCTCTATGACAGGGACATTGCCAGTATGGTGTGCTTTCTCTGTAGCACGAAGAGCAATATCATTTAAATCATTTACAAAAAATTTATCATTGTATTTTACTCTTGTCTCATCATAATCATTTTCTATCATTATAAATGTCTCAAACATATTTCTTTTTCCATCTTGCATAAGTTGACCCATAGAATGAAGGTCTGCAGTCATATTGAGCGATGCTGGGAAGATTCCTTTGTTACCTTTACACTCTGACTCACCAAAGAGCTGTTTTAACCACTCTGCGAAATATTGCATATTTGGACTTAAGGTTGCAAATACTTCAATATCTTTCCTATTTTCATAATATAGATTTCTTATGATAGCATACTTCATCGCATCATTTTTATTTTCATCCAAAAGAGTATATATGCTTCTTGCCTCTTCAGCGCCTTTCATAAGTTTATCAATATCAAATCCAGCACAAGCGATAGGAAGAAGTCCTACTGCAGAAAGCACAGAATATCTGCCACCTATATCATCAGGCACTACAAATGTTCTATATCCTTCTCTATCTGCTTCTTCTTTTAGTATTCCTTTTGCTTTATCAGTAGTAGCGATGATTCTTTTTTTAAGTGCATCATGCCCATATTTTTTTTCTACCAGTGCTTTAAACTTATCAAAAGCAACTGCAGGTTCTAAAGTTCCACCACTCTTGCTAATTACATTTACATAAAAGTTTTTTCCTTCTACATAGTCAAGTGTTTCTTTTAAATATTTTTCTGAGAGACCGTTACCTACAAAGATAACTTCTACTCCATTTGGGCGGATGATATCCGCCCCTACGGTATTGCCATTCGCCCTTACGGTTCTATGACTATAATAGTCAGATAAATATTCTATCGCTGCCTTTGCACCAAGATATGAGCCACCTATTCCAATAGATACAAGAACCTCTGCCTCACTCTTTATTTCATTAGCAACTTCTTTTATGCGACTAAACTCTTCCTTATCATACTTGATTGGATGGTCCACCCAACCTGTCATATCAATTTTTCCTGCAAGTAAATCAGCAATATGTGATTTTGCACCAGCTACATGTTTACCAATATTATTTATTTCTTCTGCTTTCTCAAAATTTACTTTAATCATATCCACCTCTTAAAACATACTAATACTATACTCAAAACCCTCTATTACTTTTTTATTTATATCTCTACTTTATTTTCAGTTTACACATTTACAAAATAATACTGTAAATTTGTTTTAGCTAATAATTCCTTTATTATAATTAAATAAAGGAGTGAGCATTTGCTTACTCCTTTTATCTCATCTTAACTACGATTTAACACATATTTATTGTTATATGCAGTACAAATTGTATTTGCATTTTTTATAATTATATAATAAGCATACCAAGAGCAGAAGCAACAGCAAATAATACCTATTATATCCCATATAATAATTGTAGAACCATTTTCAGGAATCATCAATCCATACTGTTGACCATTTCTTTGAAGTTTATTACCTAATTTATATTTCCAGTATAAAGGATATATACCGATTATGATACTAACAATAACAGCAGGCAATGACATTGAACTGTATGCACCTATTATAGCAGCATAATCTCCTGATTGAACTACATTGCTAAACCTGCTAAACATTGCAGTGCTAACTACACCAGTCATAGCTCCAACTACCATACCAATAACCCACATAAGTATAAACATACCAACACCAGGTGTTTTCTCATTGTCATTTGCGCAAGCCTCATTTACATCTTTTGCAAGACTATGGATAAAGAAAAAAGTATAGATACCACAAGTAATAAAATTCAAAAGAATAAATACAAGGAGTGACCTATCAGTTTTAAGTAATCTTACTCCATATGGATTTGAATTTGTATTAAATGCATTTTCAACACTATTTATAACTTTATTTGTTTCAGTATCTACTTTGTTAGTCACATCATCTACAAATTTCTCCACTTTTTCAAACCCACTTCTTAGATCAGCTCCACAATTTGGACAATGATTTGCACCTTCTGGAATCTGAGCTCCACATTTTGAACAAAACATAAAAACCCTCCTATAATTTTTTATTTTTTAAATTTGATTATAAACCTATAAAATATACTTTTAGTAATATCTGCATAAACTACTTCATTACTTATATCTATCAATCTTATCATATATATAGAAATAAATAATACAATAATTATTATAAGTACTACATTTAGAAATTTTTTATTTATCCTATCCTTAAATAAAAATAAAATAACTATAATTGGCAAAGTGAAAACCAAAGGATGATAATATATTGCTCCTTTAATATCGCCTTTTGCCAAATGTATAACTGCTCTTGTCATACCACAACCTGGGCAACAAATTCCTGTAAAAAATCTTGTCGGACAGCCGATATCCGTGATAAATAGTATCATTGCAAGCAAACCCATTGCCACCAATGATAATAAAAAATCTTTTCTCACTATCTCAGGATTAATCTCTTTGATTTTTTTTATCACATTTATCACTTATAAATTATACTTAAAAATATCTTAAAAATCAAATAATACTATTTTTTCTTTACATAAACACTATATCTTGTTATTCGCAACTTTATTATGCCCAAGTGCCATAATCACTATCTCCACTTGATTTACTCTTTTTATTATTCCATAGAATATGACATTTAGAACTTGAAAACTAATTCTTCAAAATTGCTAACTTTATTTATTACTATAAGGCGACTTAATTTGAAAAAGTACCCAATTTAGTAATTTTTTTTGTTTCATTCTTTATTTTTACACAAATTTATGTTAAAATAATACATTATGAAAAGAGAAAATTATGTAAAACTAAATATCGTAAAAATAATTATAAGTGTCATTTTAATTTTGACAACTTTTACAAATGCATTTGCAGATGATTTTATCGAAAAATGGGGACCTGATGCATTTAGCATATCAAATGAAACTATATCCCCTGAAGTCGCAGCAAGAGCTATGTCTGATTATTCTTTTAGCCAAGCAAATGCAACTGGACAAATTACAAGTGGCGATATGGCTGCGATTAGTAAAATAGTTATTGTTGAGCCAAATACTATAGCTACTAATTCTCAACCTGCTGTCAACACAAGTAATATAGCAACAAAAGTTGCTTTTCCTGTAGTACTTAACCAAACCAGTGTAATTGCTCCAAATAACTACCAGCCTTACCCAATTAACAATGCCACAAGTAGTTTTATAGTCCCAAATACTACAAACACAACTAATGTAGCAAATTTTTTAAATGCTCCTACCCAAGCAGAACTTAATCTCAATAGTTTTACTGCAAAACAAGGTATAACAGCTGCTAAAGTTGAGACGCAAGCACCTACATTTGCACTTATAAATGTAACAACTCGTGAAATCTATACTTCCAAAGATGTAACAACAAAATATAACCCTTCAGGTCTCACAAATCTTATGACAGCTTTAATAGCAACTCAGCATCTAAGCATGAACTCCACTTTAAAAGTAAATTCTTCTGCTATAAGAGGAATAGATAAGGATGCATCAATAGCTGCACTTGCAACTGGCGACACTATCACACTTAAAGATGCCATCGCTTCAATGTTTGTAAAAGGTTGTGTAGATTCTTCAAATGTTGTAGCAGAAAATGTTGCAGGAAGTATAAGCAACTTTGTAGTACTTATGAATACTACTGCTACAAATCTTGGTCTAACAAATACAAAATTTGTAGATCCATCTGGTATTGGAGAAAACGAAACCACTGCACTTGATATGGCAATAATTATGGCTAAAGTTTGTGAAAATCCAGAACTTGTAGAACTTTTAAATCTTACTCAATATAAATTACCAAAGACACAAAAAAGAGAACAACTTATATTATATTCAAGAAATACTATGTTAAATAAAGATAACGCTACTTACAATGCCGATGTAAAAGCAAGTCGCCTTGCATATGCAAGCAAACCAAAATATTGTGTAGCATCGTTTGCTAGTCTCAACAATAATAATATTATAGCCGTTGTACTTAAAGCTGAAGGTCAACAATTTGTAGCTACCAGAAAACTTATAGATTATGCAAAGGCAGTACTTGGAATAGAAGTTACAGCAACTGCAAAAAAATAATATACTACATCTTTATGATTCAACTTTCAAAGTTATACTCTCACTTTGTTGTCATTTTCATTTCCAATATCATATGCATCATCAAGGCCTAAGTTTCTTAAATCTATAATTGTTTGTGTATTGCATTAGTTATTCTCCTTATAAAAATTTGCATTAAAAAGAGAAGCAATTTGCTTCTCCTCACTAAATATTATTGCATTATCAAAATTAGACCTATTTCAATATGTATGTTTATTTTTTATTCTCTATAGAATTTAACTTTCAAGATCATTTTTACGAACAGTACCACTTAATATATTATATTTAATATTTTCAACTTTTATAAAAGGGTCTGGCCTCCTTGTTCTTGCCATTTCGTAAATGCTGTCCCATTCTTCGTCAGAGATTAAATTTCCATACCTAACCCACTTTCTTTCCATCTTATCACATTCAACTTTTATTTGTCCAGATCCTGACTTATATCTATATCGATCCATTCCATAACACTTTCCATAACATTCCCAATCAAATTTAGCCTCAACCACTAAATCTTCAAAAATATATTTATCATCCTTACTCTCTATTATAAGTTCAGCGTCAGCTTTAGAGTCATCGCTATCGGTTACCAACTGGACACTCAAATAGTCGGTATAATTATTATTAGTTAATTTTACAACTTTTCCCCCACTATTTTGACATCCTACTAATAAAAGAATATTTATTACTATGCAAAAACATATAATTTTTTTCATAGATTCAATACCTCCTCAAATTTTTTATTATTTTAATAACAAACTAATTAAAGACAAGATAAACATAAATATTGAAATGCACATAGCAACCAAAGCCAAATATAACGAATTTTGAGAATTCATATATTCAAAACCTTTGTCACTTAATATATATATTGCGTTTTGTTCAATTTCGCGTTTTGTTTCTTTTATTAAATCTAACTCTAAACAAAAATCAATCTCATTCAAATATTTATTATAGTCTTCTTTTAAGAAAATACAATTTAACAATCTACCAACTCTATAATTCTTGCTCTTAAAATATCTAAAAATCATACAACCATATATCAATATCATTATGAAGATAAGTAACCATAAAATTATAGTAAAAATATTTTTAAGACTTAACATTTTTGTTTTCTCCTTTACCTTATGGAATAATCTACTATTATTATACTAACTCTTTTTATTATTTAAGGTTCGAGTCAAGATGCTTTATCATCTTGACTTATGCCCTGTTATTATACTACATTACAGGGCATAAAAATTTTTCAAATTGTTAATAACCCACGTAGTTTCTCACAAAAATCATACCAAAAAAAGCAAGATATTAACAAATATTTTTTAACAATATAACTTTTTAAGTGCTACATTTAATTCTATATCAACATTGTCAACTTTGTTCTTTAAGGTTTCATCTATTAAATCCATGTTGTCATTTTCATTTCCAATATCATATGCATCATCAATGCCTAAGTTTCTTAAATTTATAATTGTTTGTGTATTGCATTAACTATCCTCCTTGTAAAATTTCAATAAAAAAGAGAAGTGACTTATTCTATACTTCTCTTAATTCATTTATATAGTAAAATTTTAAATAAAATCTAAACTATATTTCTATAATACTGTCTTCAAAATATTGCAATGATGAAAATTTTACTAATTGCACAGCATATTTGTCATTCTTATTTTTTGCTTTTTTGTATTTCTTAATATATTTTATAAATTGATTATAAACAATTTTATCTTTCCCTTTCAATTTATTAAACTCTTTCTGTCTTATTTGTGGAATTTTATTTTTATCAATATATCCTTCATTAATAACTACAGCCTTACTATAATCAATACCACATTTATTATTCTTATCACTATAATAAACATATTAATGCGATATATTAGATCTTAATGGCAATGCAAACATAACATTGTTAATTTCAATAACAATCTGAACATATGGTCTTTCCTTCTTTATTTCTAATTCTGGATATAAACCTTTTGGAAAGTCATTATAAAATTTTTCATTCAAATAAATATACTTCATAAAATAAGCGACTCTTTCGAGCCGCTACTTTTGAGCTTTC
>CADCOW010000239.1 GCA_902803205.1 uncultured Eubacteriales bacterium
ATAGTAGATATAAATTAAAATAAAAATAAATGGCATATATTATTAAATTGTGATATAATTAAAAAATATGAATATTGCGATATTAGGCTTTGGAACAGTAGGAAAAGGTGTTTACGAGATCATAAAAAATAATGGTCTTGATTTTTTGAATGTAGTAAAAATCTATAGGAGAAAAGGAAGTGAGATGACCTTGCCTATTGAGACAGATGACATTGATAGTATTTTAAATGATGATAGTATAGAAACTATAGTTGAGTGTATGGGTGGGCTTACACCTGCATATGATTTTGTGACAGAAGCAATGAAGAAAGGTAAAAATGTTGTGACAGCAAATAAGATGCTCGTTGCAACATTTTATGATGAACTCATAAATCTATCTGATGATAGAGATGTTTATTTTTTATTTGAAGCATCGGTTGGTGGAGGAGTTCCTTGGATAGAAAATTTATCACGAGTTGGGTTTGTAGATGATGTAAAAGGTTTCAAAGGAATATTAAATGGTTCAACTAATTACATATTAGATAGAATGACTAATGAAAGTTTGGAATTTGATGAGGCACTTTTACAAGTCCAAGAACTTGGTTATGCCGAAAAAGATCCATCAAGTGATATAGATGGTGATGATGTTTTGTATAAGACTATCATCTCTGCAAATGTCGCAAGTAAAAAATCATTTTCTATGAATGGAGTTTTAAAATTTGGAATTAGAAACATTTTAAAAAGAGATATAGATTATTTTAAAGAACACGATTTGGTATGTAAACTTATAGCAGAGTATGATAGAGAAACAAATACAATAATGGTTATGCCAGAACTTTTTGGAAAAGAACAATCTATTTCAAATGTTGCACTTAATTTCAATTATGTGGAATTGTATTGTGATTCCTCAGGTAGACTTTCATTTGAAGGACAAGGAGCAGGAAAATTTCCAACAGGTTTTTCTATAGTAGAAGATTTGATAAGAATAGAACAGCATGCAGTTGTGCCAATGCTTACTACTGAAAAAGTATATGTGAAGTATGGAAAGTTTGAAAATAAATTTTATATAAGATATAAGGATGATAGAGTAGAAATTGTAGATGGCATGACAGAAGAAGAAATGCGAAATGCTAACATAGCATTTATGGCAAAAATTAATTAGAAAATGCTGAATAATTTTTCCCTGAGTGGATATAATTGTAGGGGTTTAAGAGCCCACATAGGAGAATATTATGGTAAAAGTTGTAAAGTTCGGTGGCTCATCAGTAGCTAATGCTGAACAATTTAAAAAAGTAAAAAGTATAGTAGAAGCAGATAGTGCAAGAAAGTATATTGTCACATCTGCTTGTGGTAAAGAGAGTAAGGAAGATTATAAAATTACCGACCTTCTTTATATTGCACATACTCATATCAAGTATAAAGTATCCGTAGATGATATTTTTGAAATGATTGAAAAAAAATATCATAGTATAAAAGATGCTCTTGGATTAAAGATAAACTTAGATGTAGAATTTGATAAAATAAAAGAAGATATAGAGTATGACAATGATGTGGATTATCTTGTATCAAGAGGAGAATATCTTACTGCGAAAATGCTTGCAGAGTATCTTAATGCAGAATTTGTTGATGCAAAGGATATTTTTAAATTTAATTATGACTTAAGTATCAATATGGAAAAGACAAATGAAGAGTTACAAAAAGTTATAAATACAGATAAAAAAATTGTATTTCCAGGTTTCTATGGCTCTATGGCTGATGGCAAAATAAAAGTTATGAGTAGAGGTGGATCTGATATTACAGGCTCAATTCTTGCTAATCTTTTAAATGTCGATCTCTACGAAAATTGGACTGATGTATCAGGAATATTAGTTTGTGACCCCCGAATAGTAAGTGACCCACATAGAATAAGAACTATAACATATAGCGAACTTAGAGAGATGAGTTATATGGGGGCAAATGTTTTACACGAAGATGCAGTATTCCCAGTTGTTGAAAAGAAGATACCTATAAATATAAAGAATACAAATAACCCTGATAACCCTGGAACTATGATTATGTTTTCATGTGAAGATGTAGATAGAGAGAAACCTCCGTATCCAATAACAGGCATTACTGGTAAAAAAGGATTTATGGTTGTCACCTGTATAAAAAATCATATCGCAAGTGAAGTGGGCTTTTTAAGAAAAGTATTATCAATATTTGAAAAGTTTAATATAAGTGTTGAGTCAGTTCCTACAAGTATAGATAGTGTAAGTGTGGTGGTAGAAAGTAATAAAGTAAAAAAAGTTTTATATGAGATACTTGCAGAACTTAAAGACAATCTAAAATGTGATGATGTGCATGTGTATGAAAATCTTGCACAAATTGCTATAGTAGGTCGTGCTATGGCAAATAAAAAAGGTATGTCAGGTCAAATTTTTGCAGAACTTGGTGCAAATGATATAAATATAAAAACTATATCACAGGGTTCTGATGAGATATGTATAGTTCTTGGAGTTGATAGCAGTGAGTTTGAGAAAGCTATACAATGTATTTATAAAAAATTTATTGATTAAGGAGACAAAATTATGAAATTAGCAATTTTAGGAGCTACTGGTGCAGTAGGAATGCAAATGATAAAATGCATAGAGGAGAGAAAGATTAATTGTGACTTAAAACTCTTTGCATCAAAAAATTCTGCTGGTAAGAAAGTTAAAGTTAATATAGCAGGAACTGAAAAAGAGATAACTATAGAAGAAACTACTGAAAAATCATTTGAGGGAATGGATTTTGTTTTGGGTGCAGTTGAAGCAGAGTATTCTAAACAATATGCGCCATCTATAGTTAAAGCAGGAGCAGTATTTATTGATAATTCTTCAGCATTTCGTATGGACCCTGAAGTGCCACTTGTAGTGCCAGA
>CADCOW010000240.1 GCA_902803205.1 uncultured Eubacteriales bacterium
ATGATAGTTTTATGGTATAATGGTTAAATATTATATTAGGAAACTATAGGAGGGATGAATTATGCGCCAAATTTATGAAATGTCAACAGATGACATGGTTAAAATCATTGAAGAGGAATTATCTGGAAAAGTAGATTGCAGTAATGCAAAAGTTGGTGGAACTGCTGGAAAGACAGAAGTAATAGGAATAAAAGTAAAAGAGACAGGTGAGGAAATTACTTTTCCATTTGACTACAATATGAATGAAGATGATTTTAGAGTGAGTGTTAAAAATCATTTCTTAACATAATAAGAAAAATCACTTATGAGAGTGTGGACCAGACAACACGAAAGTGTGCTTCAAAAAATCAATACTTTTGGCCGTTATGTGATGGAGACAAAAAATGTAAGTTTGAGCAGATAAGAGTTAAAATATCATACTAAAAGTGATACAAATATTAAAATAAAAAAGCGAAAAAAGCAGTATTTTTCGCTTTTTTTATAAAAAGTTACTTGATTTTGTTAAATTTATAGCAAAAATTGAAAAAAATTGAAAAAAATTAAAAAAAATAGTACAAAAAAGAATATAAATTTGATATAATTTATATGGGGTATAACTTAAGAATTTGAGCTATATTGTTACTATAATTATTGCATCATTTATTTTAGAAAGGGGGGTATAAGAAATTATACGCGAAAATTATGAGTAGATTAACAGTGTATACTGAGAACAAGCAAGAACTTGTAAAAGAACAACTTTACAAAGATCTTGAAAGAAGAATTATCGCTAGCCCAGGTGGACTTTGTCCAGTTGATTTAACTAATTCATTTGTGAGACTTTGTTTATCACAGAGTTGTGGTAAATGTACTCCATGTAGAATTGGATTAAACAAGTTAGCAGAGTTACTGGATAGTGTGCTTGATGGAGAAGCAACTCTTGATACTCTTGATTTGATTAAAGAAACAGCAAGAACTATTTTTCTTTCTTCTGACTGTGCTATAGGACAAGAAGCAGGAAGACTTGCACTTAATAGTATTGAAGGTTGCTATGATGATTACAAAGAACATGTAGTTAGTGGAAATTGTACATGCAATAGTAATCAACCAGTATCGTGTGTAAATATGTGTCCTGCACATGTTGACATACCTGGTTACATTGCACTTGTAAAAGAGGGTAGATTTGATGATGCGGTAAACTTAATTAGACATATGAACCCATTTCCAATAACTTGTGCATTTATATGCGAACATCCATGTGAGAACAGATGTAAAAGAAATATTGTAGATGCACCAATCAACATAAGAGGAATTAAAAGGGTAGCTATTGAAAAATCTAAAAATCCATCACTTCCTCCTAAAGCAGAGAGTACTGGAAAGAAAGTTGCTGTTATTGGTGGTGGTCCAAGTGGACTTAGTTGTGCATACTATCTTTCTCTTATGGGACATGATGTGACAGTATATGAGCAAAGAAAAAAACTTGGTGGTATGCTTAGATATGGAATACCAAGCTATAGATTCCCAAGAGAAAGATTAGATGAAGAAATTGATTTTGTTTTATCTGCTGGTATCAAAGTTGAATTAAATAAAAGTATTGGAAAAGACTTCCAGTTAAAAGATTTAAAGAAAAACTTTGATGCAATATATATTGCTATAGGAGCACATACTGATAAGAAGATAGGTATAGATGGTGAAGATGCAAAAGGCGTATTATCAGCAGTTGAGATGCTTCGTGCAATAGGTGATGGCAATCCTATTGACTATAAAGGTAAGAGAGTAATAGTTGTAGGTGGTGGAAATGTAGCTATGGATGTAGCTCGTTCTTCAATAAGACTTGGTGCTTCTTCAGTTGATATTGTATATAGAAGAAGAAAAGCAGATATGACTGCACTTGCTGAAGAAGTTGAAGGAGCAGAGGCTGAAGGTTGTAATGTAGTTGAACTTATGAGCCCAGTTGCTATTGAGAAGAATGCAGATGGTACAGTAAAAGGATTAAGAGTGAAACCACAGATGACCAGTATAATCAAGGAACATAGACCATCTCCAAAGAATAAAAATGAAGATGAGATATTGATACCTTGTGATATATTAGTTGTTGCTATTGGTCAAGGTATTGAAAGTAAGCATTTTAAAGAAGAAGGTATCACAGTTCAAAGAGGAAATAATATTTCTGCTATGGGTTCTCTTGCTGTAGGAGATATGGAAGGAGTATTTGCTGGAGGTGATTGTGTAACTGGTCCTGCAACTGTTATAAAAGCTATAGCAGCAGGTCGTGTTGCCGCAGCAAATATCGATGAGTATCTTGGATATAATCATGAGATAGAGAATACTATAGATATACCTAAAGTTTCATTTGATGATAAGGTGCCTTGTGGAAGAGTTGAGTTATCACTTAGAAAACCACAAGATAGAAAAAATGATTTTGATGCTATTGAAAATACAATGAGTGATGAAGAAGCTTGTCAAGAGTGTGGAAGATGTCTTAGATGTGATCACTTTGGCTTTGGAGTATTTAGAGGCGGAAGGAGTACAAAATGGTAAAATTAATGATAGATGGAAAAAATATAGAAGTAAAAGAAGGAACTACTATATTAGAAGCCGCTAAATCAAATGGGATAAATATACCTACATTATGCTTTTTAAAGGACATAAATGAAATAGGTGCATGTAGAGTATGTGTAGTTGAAGTTGAAGGATATGAAAAATGTATAACTGCTTGTAACAACTATGTTGTTGATGGTATGGTGGTATATACAAATTCAAAAAAAGCAAGAGAAGTTAGAAAGACAAACTTAGAGTTGATTCTTTCTCAACATAATTTCACTTGTGCAACTTGTATCAGAAATGGAATATGTAAACTTCAAGAATTAATTAAAGAGTTTGGAATTACAGAAACTCCTTATAATGTTAAATATGAAAAGAAAGAATGGAATAATACAATTCCACTTATTAGAGATTTTACAAAGTGTATTAAATGTATGAGATGCGTACAGGTATGTGATAAGGTTCAAAGTCTTGGTGTATGGGATGTAGTAAATACAGGTTCAAAGACTACAGTTAATGTTCGTCAAGGTAAAAAACTTACTGAAGTAAATTGCTCATACTGTGGTCAATGTATAGTTAATTGTCCAGTTGGTGCACTTCACGAAAGAGATGATGTAAAGGTTGTAATGGATGCACTTGATGACAAAGAAAAGATTACAATTGTGCAAGTTGCACCAGCAGTTCGTGCAGCATATGGAGAAGGCATAGGACTTAGTAGAGAAGAAGCTACAGAAAAGAAACTTGCAGGAATTTTAAAGTCTATTGGATTTGACCATGTATTTGATACAGTATTTAGTGCAGATATGACTATAATGGAAGAAGGTTCAGAATTTTTAAAGAGACTTGATGATATAAGAAAAACAGGACTTCCTATGTTTACATCTTGCTGTCCAGGATGGCTTAGATTTATGAAGTCAGAGTTCCCAAATCTTGTTCCAAGACTTTCATCAGCAAAATCTCCTCAAGGTATGTTTGGAGCTCTCGCAAAATCATATTATGCAGAGATTTTAGGTGTTTCTGAAGAAAAGATTTTCAGTATATCTATTATGCCATGTCTTGCTAAAAAAGATGAAGAAACACTTGATAATAATCACGATATAGATGCA
>CADCOW010000241.1 GCA_902803205.1 uncultured Eubacteriales bacterium
ATTTATAATATTTTTGAAGAAAAACTATTGATTTTGTTGATAAATTTTTATTTTATGCACGTTTTTAACATTGTTGAGTGGACACTACTTATTCCAACAAAAAAGCCAAATAATATGGTATAGTTAATATTTTATCATTCTGTCCTATATTATATTTACCTAATTTTATACATCTTTTTACTTTATATTTTTCATAATTGTCAAGAATTGTCTTTGCTGATTTTGTTTTGCCTGATTTAGCTTTTACTTCAATTAATGTTGCTTCATTTTTATAATTTATAACAAAATCAATCTCAAGCCCTGAGTCTTTATGAAAATAATATAACTTTTTATTCATTTTAGAAAAGGCATCTGCTATTATATTCTCATATATAGCACCTTTATATATATTTAAATTATCATTTAATATTTCTCCAGCAGTTCCTTTATCAAGCATTGATATAAATAATCCTGTATCAGTAAAGTATAATTTGAAAATGTTATCAATTTTGTTTCCTTCAAGTGGCAATTCTAAATTTGATAAATTATAGCATGGACTAACTAAACCATAATCTATGAGCCATCCTATGCTTGCTTCATATTGTTCTAATCTTCCCTTCTTCTCAATTTTTGAAAATTGAAATTTTTTATTCTCTTTTGCAAGTTGTGATGGTATAGAGTCAAAAACACGATTTATTCTTGCAAGTAGAGTTTTATTTATTTTCTCATTTTCATTTTCATCTAAATGCTTTCCAAAATCATCTTTATATTCTTCTATAAGATTTCTTTGCATAGAGTGAACTTTGTTCATATCGTTTGTATCTATAAATGTATTGACTACTTCTGGCAATCCACCTACACAAATATATTCTTTAAAATATCGAAGAAATGAATTATGTAAAGCACTACTTATTATTTTTTTATTATAAAAACAATCTTTTACACTATCTATAACTTCCTTCTTTATCCCTTTTGCCCATAAAAATTCTTCAAAATCTAATGGATAGATATACAACATCTCGTCCGAACCAATAGGGACACCTTTGCTACTTTTTTTATTATAACCTTTTATCCCAAGAAGATAGCCTGTAGCAATCACATCATATCTGCCATCTTCAACAAAAACCTTTAAACTCGCTCTCGCATTTTGACATTCTTGAATTTCGTCAAAAATAATTATAGTTGAATTAGGTTCAAATGTTGCATCTGGCATCTTAGCAGATATATCAAGTGTCATCCTATTCACTATCAAATCACCGTCAAATATTTCTTTCATTGATGAATTATTTTTAAAGTTAATATATACTACATTTTTATAATGCTCTTTTGCAAAAAACATAGCAATATAAGTCTTTCCAACTTGTCTCAATCCTCTTATAACAAGTGCTTTTTTATTTTTATTATTGAACCAATCAAGTAAATTGTCATAAATCTTTCGTTTTAACATAAATCACTCCATTTTGTAATTATTTTAGCACTTTTTATAGCGAAAATCAAGAGTATTTATGCACTTTTTATAGTTAAAGTTAAGGATATTCACACACTTTTTTTAGCCAATTTATAAGTAATTGTTACACTTTTTGAAATAAATATTTTATGCTTTGTTTGTAAAAAAATAATGATGTCCGTCCCCATTATTTTCTAATATAAAATATTATATCATAAAAAATAGAGGTGTAAAATCAACACCTCTATAAATTTATCATTATATATCCTTTGCCCAGCATTATACTTCTTTAAAGTCACCATCTATTACATCATCACCAGGATTGCTGTTAGTCCCTCCTGCATTTTGGTCTGTGCCGCCTGCATTTGCATTAGGGTCTGCTCCAGCTCCTGCACCACCTGCCGCTTGTTGTTTCTTCATTTCTTCTTCGTAAGCCTTCTTATATACTTCTTCAGCAGCCTTCATTAAGTCATCTTGTTTCTTCTTAATCTCTTCAGCCTGCTCTTTAGTAATAGTCTCAACTGGTGCCTTTGCAAGTAAATCTTCAAGTTCTTTTATAACTGCTTCAACTTTTTCTTTTACGCCTGCATCAATATTTGCACCTTGTTCTGTCAAAGTCTTCTTAGTTTGGAATACCATTGAATCAGCATTATTTCTTATATCAACTGCTTCTTTTCTCTCTTTATCTTTTGCTTCATATTCCTTTGCTTCTTTTACTGCCTTATCAATGTCATCCTTACTCATATTAGAGCCAGATGTAATAGTTATATGATTTTCTTTTCCAGTTCCTTTATCTTTTGCAGATACATTTACTATACCATTTGCATCTATATCAAAT
>CADCOW010000242.1 GCA_902803205.1 uncultured Eubacteriales bacterium
ACTTGCTGTGTCTTCTTCAAGTTGAGCTGGGATTTGTCTCTTGAGGCTCGCCATACCAGATTTAGCACCAGAGGGCTCGCAAAGCTTCGCCCCTACGTTTCCATTCTTTGCCCCTACATTTCCATGCTTCGCCCCTACATTTACTGTCTTCGCTCCTACTTTTCCATCCTTCGCCCCTGATTTTGATCCCTTTGCACCGCCGCCACTCATATATTTATCAGCAAATGACAAAATCTCATCATTACCAAATGGCTCTTCAAGTAAACTTGTCTCAGTATTAAACTTGTCACCTATTACTGCACAATTTATCTCTCGCATATTGACAATCGCCTTTTCTACCAAAATGATATCAGTAAAACTAAATGCAAGTTCAAGTGCATTAATTAAGGACTCTCTATCATTTCCTTTTTTTATACCTATACTTGAACCAAGATTTACAGGCTTTACAATAACAGGATACTTAAATTCTTTTTCTATCTTATCAACCATATTATCTACATTTTTAAAATCGTTTCTATCAAATCTAATTCCATCTATTACAGGTATGCCTATTGCCTTCCAATACTCTTTCATAATATATTTGTCCATACTTAAAGCAGCAGACAAAGTATCAGGTCCAACCACAGGAAGATTTAGAGTATGAAAATACCCTTGTAAATTTCCATCTTCAACATTAGTTCCATGCACAATCAAAAATGCCACATCAACTGCTATATCAATTTTATCACTCATAAAACCTACATCATTATTTCTTATATAAGTATGATTCTTAATTTTTATAAATGATATATTTTTACATTTTTTTACTAATTCTGATTGATTTTTAAAATTCACAGTCTTACTAAGTATATCTTCATTACTATAATAAAAGTCACCCTTTTTATCTATATAAATAGGTATGACATTATACTTCTCCTTATCTATATTCTCTATAGCTTGAAGTGCAGAAATTATAGATATATCATGTTCAGTAGATTTTCCACCAAACACCACTGCAATATTAAGTTTCATAATCTCCTCCTAATAATTATCACTCAAATCATTTTCAAGCAATATTACTTTTTTACCAGATATATTATTTAAAGCATACGATATTGCTACTTCAACTTTATCAACATATATTAAATTATCACCAAAAAGACATTTATTAAACCCTTCCCATAGTGAAGTTTTATTTGTTTTACCAACTACTATTGCATAATCAACAAGTTTACCAGCATATTCAGCAAACTCTCTATTTAAATCATATTGCTTATTGCCAAGTTCTACCATCCCAGGTGTAATTATAATTTTAGTATATCCATCAAATTTTGAAATTACATCAGAAGCATTTTTTGCACCACTTAAATTTGAATTATATGCATCATCTATAAGAATGGTATTTGCATCATATTTTAATAAATGCAAACGATGCTCAACCGGTTCAATTCTTTTTACAGTTTCTACTATGCTTTGCACATCTACATTAAGTAATATACCATATGCTATAGCAGCTACCAAATTCATGGTATTATAAATGCCAAGAAGTTTTGTTTCAAATATTATTTCTTTATTATTAAGTTTATCAACATTATATACTAACTTAAACTTTGAGCCCTTATCACTCATAGTAATATCAGTCGCATAAAAGTCATTATCTTTATTTATCCCATAATAATAAACTAATTTACCATTATATCCATTTTTTTCTTTATTATCTCTCGCCTTTTCTCTTATAATTTGATTGTCACCATTTAATAAAATAATTCCATTGTCAAACTTAGAATTTTTATTCATATTATTAATTATTGAATCAAATAATTCAAATTTAGTTTTGGCTACATTTTCAATATTTTTAAAAGTATCAAGATGCATATTGCCAACATCCGTAATTATGCCACCCATAGGATTTACTATATCACATATTTCTTTTATATCACCTATTCTTCTTGCACCCATCTCACAAATAAATATGTCATCAATATTCTTTAACTCATTTTTAATAGTTAAAGTTGCTCCCATAGGTGTATTATAACTTTCAGGTGTCATACATACTGAATACTTTGATCTTAAAATACTATTCAAATAATATTTAACACTTGTTTTTCCAAAACTACCAGTTATGCCTATCACATATAAATTATCATTTTTATTTATAATATCTGAGGCTTCACTTATAAATCTTTGTCTTATATTATTTTCTATTGGTAAACTTATAAGAATACTTATAAAAATGATAAGTGGAGTAAGTGCAATTTCAACCAACAAATAACTTTCTACTATATTTTTATTTGCAAATGCTGGAAATAAAAATATCAAAAATAGTATATTACATATAATAATTAGTCGTTTAATTCTATTGGTAAAGACTAACTTTTTTTTCTGTTTCTTTGGGAAATTAATTATCAATAATGTTAATATGAGTATGATAACAATATAAGTAAACATATGATTACGAATATTATATACTATAGAGTATAAAATAGTGCCAAGTAGCAAAATATTAGTTATAAATATTTTTTTATGTTTCTTATACCATATAAGTTGTTGATCAAGATTATAGTTGTTTAATTGGAATATGTGTATATATTTTAAAATAGAAAAAATCATTATTAATATATAAATAATAACTATTAATATATAAATAATGATTGATAAGGTATTGTTTTCAAATATTTTATAC
>CADCOW010000243.1 GCA_902803205.1 uncultured Eubacteriales bacterium
CATCATAACAATAAGTACGGATATCACCACCGTAGGGGCGGATATCATCCGCCCAAAGGGTGTCCCCAAATCACCAATAATATACCCTGTCCCCAAATTTTCAAAAAAGTTATTGCAAGAAAGAGATGAACTTTTACATAAAATGAAATCATTTGATAAATCACATACTGTTTTAAATATTGGAATGTCAGCTATAGCGCCTAATTTATATTTTATTCCCAAAATAGAAAAAACCCACAATATAAAAATAATTTCAACAATAGAAAAAGAAGAACTACTTATAAAAAAACTAAAAGAAGGTATTTATGATTTAATTTTCATAACAAATAAAATCAATATAAACAAATGCATTTCTAAAAAAATTTTCTATGAACAATTATATTTTTTTGTATCAAAAACCCATCCACTTGCTAAAAAAGAGACTCTTACTTTTAAAGAAATGGATGGTGAAAGTTTTTTAATGAATCGCGAAGTTGGATTTTGGGATGTGCTGGTAAGAGAAAATATGCCAAACTCACACTTTATATTGCAAGATAATTTGGATAATTTAAGAATTCTTATAGATAACTCTACAATTTCTTCATTTGCATCAAATCTTACTTTAAATGAACGAATAGTTCCAAATAGAATTTCTATACCAATAAATAATAAAAATGCTATAGTAGATTTCTATTTGACGTATAAAAAGTCTATTGATAAAAAAATTGTTAAGTTGTTTTTTAATATTCAGTAACATAATAATTATAAGACAAAAGATACTGATATACTAAACAAAAATGGGCGGGAAGCCCGCCCATAAATAGTAATAGATTAATTCTAAAATTAAATTAGTAAATAATATTATTTATACTTTTTATCATTACTTTACCCACTCACCATTTTGGTCAACCAAATATCCATCAGGTGTGAATTGGTTTCTATACATCACTCCATCTATACCAAAGTAATACCATTTACCTTGTATCTGTTTCCAAGAGCCCATAATCATATGCCCACGAGTTGTATTATTATTTGCTTCAAAATAATACCATTTATCATCGAATGGAGAATGTAGCCATCCTACCAACATTTTTCCTTTGCTATCAAAGTAGTATCTATCATAAATTGGAATTTGAGTTTCTACACCAAATGCTATATTTCTTGGAACATCAATAAACACATTTGAAGCAAGTTTGGTCTCACCATTTTCTACATAACTAAGTTGCCAATCATTTGTTGTAGGTAAATATGTCCATGAAATATTTTCAGCACCAGTTAAGACTTTTCCTGCAGGTACAGAAGATAATTCTGTCACTCTTCCTTCATCAAGTGAGTTTTTATTTTCAAGTGGAATACTTGAGATGTATCCACCTCCACCTCCACCACCTCCAGAACCACCGCTTGAACCATTATAATCTGGTTTCTTATTTTTCTCTTCTACTTTTATTACAATACTATCTGCACCACCAAACTCTTTTGTAGATAGATTTAATACTGTAGTTCCAGCTGATAAGCCTGTAATGACATTTCCAGCAACATTGGCTACTTGCCTATCATCAGTAGAATATAATACTGTTGCATTCTTATATCTCTTACTTGGCTCATATAATGCATTTAGATTTATTGTTTCACCTTCTTTAATTGTCAAAACTTCTGTCTGATTATTTACAGCAAATTTAAATGGTTTTTTAGCAAATGCTGTTACCATTTCATAATCAGAAAGTCTCTCTTTTTCATCATTCATTACCCATACAACAAAGTCTTCATAACCTATTGAAACATCTGCAAATTCCGAACCATCAACCTTAATGCTAAACGATGTCTGTTTATCAATCTCAAGGTCAATGTAACTACTACTTGCAACTGGTTTAGCATAATTCTTGCCATTTACTGAAACATATATTTTTTCATTTCCCGTTGAATCAATATTACCAGTATTGATTAATGTTCCTGTTACAACAAAGTCATCACCATCTTGTATTACTTGTAACTCGCCTGGTGATACATGTTCATTTCCTTCTTCAGGCATTACAAATGTGAAATCTTCTTCTATAGGCATTAAATTAGCTTCAAAAGTTTTTCCATCATCAGAAACATTATTTTCCTTAACTTTTAAATTGATTTTTAATTTGTCAAGATGATGCATTTGTGCTTTTGTAAGTGTCACATAGATTGGAGAATCAGTATCGGTTAAACCTTTGTTACTAATATCTTCACCAATAACTACATTTTCTCCTGGTATTACTATCTCGTTTGATGAACCATTAATATTTACCAACTGGGTTCCATCATATTTTATACTTCCAGTGTATGTAAATCCATTTGCACTTGTTACACCATTATTAATTAACCTTATACCTACTTTATATCTTGAAGAGCCATCACTATTCGTAGTATCTAAATCTGTTATAATACCATCAATCTCCAACGAACTTGCTGGTGTAAAAATAATCTCCTGAAGTTTACTATCTGATACAGTGTATCCATCTCCTTTGCTATTCAGATTATACTGATTATTAACAAACATAAGTCTTCCATCTACAAAGTTTGTCATTGTAGGTAGAGAATTTAGTTTTTCATTATTAGTAAGTTGAACTAGGTTTGACCAACTATAAACTTCTGAAGCATTACTATCAGTGCTTCGAACAAGACCTGCCATATATATATCTTGCTTGAAACTTATCTCTCCTGATTGTTCCTCTTTCAAGTCTGGTTTTGTCTGTTGTTGCCATACAAGGAATACATTACCTTGATTATCAGCAAATGGATAGTAATTATTAAGTTTATCACTTAATACTATCTTGTCAGTAGTCATTATATTTGCTTTTCCTGTAACAAGTCCATATGCACTATGGTCTTCTTTGCCTGCTTTTGCCACAATCTGTGAAATATTTAACATCTTTATCATGCTTTCATTTTGAATCCAGAAAACATACGTGTCATCATATGTTTTCACTATCTTTGGCATCATATCAGAAGTATTATTGTTGGTAAGCCTTATTGTCTTTATCAATGCATTATCATCAACATTATAGAGTTTTAGATACATTTCTGTATCATCTTTAGTATTTGGGTCTCCATCTTCATCTACTTGCAATACTTTTACGTCATATGTCTGAATATAGTCGAAAAATAATGTCGCCGCAATAGCATGTCCATATTCTTCCCAAAAAGCATCTGCTTCTTCATCAGTAAAGTTCTCAAATTCTTCCACAGTAATGCCACCAGTTATTATTTGGAAAACCCAATCCAGTTGCTCCGGTGTTATATTAATTGTTTCAATTGTACCAACCGCATAATCGGATATATTAGGGTTATTAATTTCTTCACCATCATCAATAATTGAAGTCTTGGCAAATCTTTGACCTTGAAGTTGCTCTGCCATATTGCCGCCTATCTCACTATCATAATAATAATCTCTAACCCATCTCGCTTCAGAAGTAGTTGAAATATCATAATTTCTTGGGTCCTCATATAACATATACATTAGGAATGAGCCATTCACTTCTGGCTGTATAGCATTTAGTAAATCCTCCGATGTATTAATATCTCCAATTTCAGACTTCTTAAGATAATATAAATATATGCTTCTTTTAGTAGAATCAAATATTGCTTTAGGGTAATAGTCGTAAGCATCATCATTTGTAATTCTTTCCACTTCTCCAAATGTCATTGTTGCTATATCGAAGAATCTTGCATATATTTCCATATTTTGAAGTAGTTCTTTCTTTGGAACATCTTCGTCAAGAGAATTAGGTCTTGATGACCAAGCAACCAATATTTTATCATCACAATGACAAAGTGTAGGGTTAAAGTCAGCAGAATTATTATCTTCATGTACATCTCTTGGTGTTGTCCATGTATCTGTTGCACCATTATAAACTGTCCATTTCAAAACTGTTCTTTCCAATTTATTTCTTGAATGATCATCATCAAGATATACTAAAAGGAATTTATCATTACCCAAATCCATTATCTGAGGTTGTGCATCATCATAGGCATTATTTATTATAGTCTTTGTTACATTTTCTCTATAAGTTGCACCAAATAATTTATCAAAGGAACTTGTATATACAAACTCTGATTCTTCTTCCATCCTTGGCCTTGGTGTGAGTTCTGCATTCTTGAAACTATCTTCATCTGATGCACCAAAAAGTGGCTTGCCACCATGTTCTTTTTCATAGTCCTCAAGATCTGCAAAATAGCCAAAGTTCTTCGGTTTCACGAAAGTATAAAGAGGTACTGGAATGCTTAAAAGTATTGCATCTATCCATATTTTAATTGCACCTGTTACAGAAAATCCAACCGGATGCGTCACTTCTTTGTATCGTTTTGTTGCAAACGGGTTATATATGAAATGTAATGTCAATTCAAATCCACCACGAACTCCAACTGTTCCTGCGAGACCAACTCCAACATACGCACTTGTAACCATAGTCGCCCTAAATACAAATTCAAAATGCGTTTTCTTAAACAATTCATCAAAGAATGCTTGACTTGGATCATTTAGTGCTATGTGTTCTCCAGCATCAACTGCAACTCCAAACTCTCCTACTATTTGAAGATTTACTTCACCACCAACATAGCAAGGAACACCATAAACCAAGAAATATAAAGTATATCTTAAATCAAGTATTGCTCCTATGTATCCACCTCCACCAGTAAACTCAAATGTTTCAGTGGTTACAGCATTTGGATCATGATACAACATAAATTCAAAGTAGACACCAATTATAGGTTCAAAAGTCCAAGTAGGTATTCCCAGACTCATCTTCCCAAGTTTCTTGCTACCCATACTGTTGACAAAGTCTTTCATATCAGACAAACCTTCTTTGAAATTAGAAAAACCTATCTTGTAACCAGAGTCACTTACCGTCTTACCATTATTATCGTATCTATTACCAGCACCATTAAATTTCTTTCCAATAAATAATCTAATTCTTCCAGCCTCTGACCTTACACCAAATGACATACCAAGTGCATTTATCATAGTAGACAAACTACCAATTAATGGAAGCGAATATGATCCCGCTTTGTCTGCTGGGAATTTAAAATCTACAATATAAGGTTGTTTTTCTGCTTCTTCTCTAAAATGGAAACTTGTATTTATAGATGCATATGTTGTCTCATTAAATATAGGCACTTCTTTCCTACTACCTGATCCTATATCATATCCCTTACCATCACCAACTTTTCTATTAGTTACGACTCTAACATATAATCTATCACCACTCTTATACTCGTTGTAATGGCCTCTCTCAAATGAATAAAAAGCAGTCCATTCTGTCTTATCTGCATTGGACATTGTTGCTTCTATAACCGTTTTTACTGAATTATCTTGAAAATCTATTACAACAAATTCTACTCTCTTTATATCTTCATCTTCTGTATGAGAGATGCCTCTTTCATCAGTATATGTGTACTTATAAAAATCACCATTAGGATTTTTTCTTCTAACTTTTGCTTTTAAAATACTGACATCATCATTGATATATACAGCATTAAATGATGTGCCAAAACGATTAAGAGATTTAACAGTTAATACATGTGGATGTGTCGTATCAATATTCCCTATCGCTAATTCATTTATTGTCACTTGATAGCTTTCGCTCTTAAAGGTCTTTATGCCATCTGCATACTCTACCTTATACTCTTTAGTTACCAAATTATCATTATTTAATTGAATTGTATTATATTGTTCTTCGCCATTACATACTACTTTATATTTTTTGTAGTATCCGTCCTTTCCTTTTCCAGGAATCACTGCAAATTCACCCTTGTCATCTGAATATGCAAAATGGGTCTCATCTACAATTATTCCTATATTTTTTGCTACTTGCCAAGATCTATCAACAATTTTACCTCCAAGTGGTACTTCTTCATAATATGCAGTACCAACTAATGAATACTCTTTGCTATCTGCTTTTTCTGCAGTTAGATATATTACATTATCTTCCGCTTGTCCGGCACCACGATGATAGTATGCATCTTGCATATACTTCACATCTTCTTTATTTTTTATATACCAAACAGGAGAATATGCCTTATCTGTGCATCTTGCTCTCATTTCAAAATTATTTCCACATATCTTATCACTTTCAACTGTTATTCCATAATCATAATATTTACCACTATCTACTGGTTCCACACCATTAAATAATCCATATGCTTTATCAAACTTATCATATGCTGATTTAGAAACTTTTACGATAATTGAATTATTTTTTTGTGAGACTTCTGGGACAATTACAACTTCTTTATATAACGAACTATCAAGAGAAAAATAATTGTCATTACTCTCTCTTCTAAGTGTAACAGGTGGTATCTTAGTAGGATGTTTTACATCCCTATATAATCCATTACACTCATAGAGTTCACTTGCAACACTATTCATCTCTGTTGTGAAATGCACTACATCACCCATAGTATACTTATAAATATCATATTGCGTATCAGATGATGATGGTTGGTCATTCCAAATTTTAACATTTACTCTATTATCTTTTTCAACTTTAATTACTGTTTCTCTAGTTCCAAGCACTGGCTGTATTGTAAACTCTCCTGTCTTACCTCCTCCTTCTCGTGGATGAAAATCAATTAAATTTATTGCAGATTCCAGCATATCATTTGTTATTTGAAAAGAAACTTCTCCACTTTTATTTCCACTTTTTTCTTCATCTTCAACATCATCATATCTCGCAATAACACAATAATCGTTTCCTTTAACGACTCTTAACTCTTTTATATAAAATGGATTGTTGATACTATTATCAAATTTAACAGTTATAGACTTTCCACTCCAACCCAGCACAGTTTGATCATCCAAGTGATTATCGAATTCTGTCGTTGCATAAGCTGCGTATTTGTGATCAACTGTTTTTTCTCCATATTCGTTTATAAGTTCTGGTATTTCTGCTGCTTTCAAACGGATCTTAAACTTTCTAAGAATTGGTGTTATTGAATTAATTGTTATTTTAGGACTTTCTCTCCACCAACCATCATATCGATACACTTTAAACCATAAAAATCTTGAGGCAATACTATCGATAAAATAATCGTTCGTAGTTTCAGCCCATGTCTCTCTATTCTTATTATAAAGAGTTTTCCATACATCCGTTGAGGTATCTTCATCGCAATGGGTAAATACGATATGTGCATTCGGACCATCACAAGCCCAATTCAGTCTAAATCCTTCATAATCATAATGTTTTGTATAACCATCTACCTTTACTCCAAACCTCATACTTGCTGTCTCGCCACCAAAATCGTGGTTTTCAATATATAGTTCAATACCCTTATCTTCATTTATAAAATTATGATAAGAATTGCTATTTGCATTTTCTGATGTAAAACTATAAAACCCATCCTTAAACTTTATTGGATTATTAGCAGGTTTAATAGAAGATAACGTCTCTGGGTCTCCTCCTGCACCATATAACTTATCTTTATTCTTATGAACATCTACAATTACACCATTATCAAGAGTATAATTTATGTCACTATCCACAAGTGTTGTAGGTTTAGAACCAGAAGATTGAGAAGATCCAAATAATTTATCTTCAACTATCTTAAAATTCTCATCATTATGTCTTATTATACATATTGACTCTGCATTATCTCCAATAAGTGCACCTTTTGCTTCTTGCAATTTTAATTTAAATCTTGCTTCATTTTTTATACCAATTGTAACTATAGGGATTTTAACAGTCCTTTTATTTATCCCCATACCAAATATAAGTTCTGCATGAACTTTTGAATAATTCTGGTGCTCTTTTGCTGTGATGTCTTCACTGTCTATCATACAAGTAGCAAGACTTGATAAGTTGCCACTTCTTTCAATATCAACAGTAATATATCCATCTTTTGGATAATATGTTTCGTTTGTAAAATTAATATAAGAAGGTACTTCTTTTTCATCATCTTTTATGATGAGAGTAAGGCTTGAATACATTCCTGCAATCTGACTTCCATCTATTGAAGACAAATTAAATCCAACCTGTCTCTCTCCATAATATTTGTTATTATTAATAATTGTAAGCTCAATTAATTTCTCAAATTGACCTGGCTTAAAATTAAGTTCAACATATGCCGAATTTAACTCATCCTCTACAACCTTTATACCATCATTAATGAATGCTTTGTTCTCAAGCGAATTAGGACTTATGCCTAAGATATTTCCACTTCTATCTATTGTCTTATGTTTTCTATCATCTTTTAATCCTGTGGCTTGTTCCCAGGTCTCTGCCAAAGACATAGTTGAGCGCTTAACAGTTTCAAATTGCACTTCTTCACTTGCATCACTTTCAGTAGAAATTCTAATAACAGTTTGTTGGTCATTTGCATCTTGAACTTCACTTGCCACTGTTGTCTCGTTATTAGTTCCAAGTATATTATCATTGAGAGTCTTTGTATCTTTTTCGCTATTATTTTCTGTTGATGCTTTTTCTTCACTCTCTATGTTATTTTTTTAATTATCTTTACTCTCATCAGACTTTGTAGAATTCTCTGTCTGTGTATCACTTTCAGTTTTAGTTTTTGATTCATTTGAACTATCTGTCACAGTTGTGCTTTCTGATTCAGCTTTACTTTCTGATTCAGTCTTACTTTCTGACTCAATCTTATTTTCTGATTCATTTTCGCTTTCTGATTCAGATTCACTCTCTGACTTGCTCTCGCTTTCTGACTTTACTGTACTTTCTGTTTCGCTTTCAGACTCTGACTCACTTTCTTCCATAGTTGTGCTCTCTGTTTCACTTTCAGGTTCTGTTTCATTTTCAGACTCTGTTTCGCCTTTTGTTTCACTTTCGCTTTTCTCTTCAGTTGTGCTTTCATCTAAAGTCTCGTGCTTTGATTCACTTTCAGTTTCTTCTTTTTTTTCATTTTCAGTGTTTGTAAAACCAGATACAGTGTTTTCACTTTCAGTCGTGCTCTCTTCTATTTTCTCACTGGTAGTTTCTTCATTATTCTCTTCATCTGTTTCTTTTACATTATCATTAGTTTGCTCTGTTTCTTCATTCTTTATGACACTTTCTGTTTTTTCTTCAGGTTCATTATTTTCTTTATCTGTCTCTTTTACATTATCATTAGTTTGCTCTGTCTTTTCATTCTTTATGACACTTTCAGTTTTTTCTTTAGGTTCATTTTCTAAATGACTATCTTCATTAGAGTTTTCAGTTGCATCATTCTTAATTTCTTCTACTTTTCCATCAAATTCAAAAGCATCTAATAATTCATTTGCATCACTTATTACCTTTTCTTTTTCTTCATCACTTATTTCGTAATTCTCTTTTTCTTCATCAGACATTATATTATCTTCATTGATGCTTCCATCAACTATGGCATCAGAATAATTATATTCTGTATAATCATTTTTCTGCAAAAACTCATCTGCCGACATAGCCTTGTTGGCATTCTTTACATTTTCACTAAAAAATGAACTTCCGATAACTTTTATTTTATAATCTCTATTATACTTACCAGTCATATCAATCATCGTAAGTTTTACTTTCTCATTGGTATCAAGATTGCCTTTTCTTTTAACCTTAAAAATCCTTTTACCAACTTCATCATTCTCATCAATCTCAAATGATGAATATGGCATATAAAACATTCCCTCATCAATATATTCTTCTTGCACTTCACATTCAGGAATTAAAGAAGCATTAATTCCATTTGCATTAGTAGGAATTAAATATACCACATTTGTCATAAGCATAGAAAAAATAAGTATTGCACTTATTTTTCTTTTAATATCTCTCCACAATTTATCCATAGCTCCCTCCTTTTTCTACGGTGACTTTATTGCTTAATAAATTTTTACACTTTACTCAAATTTGTTTATTACATAAAAAACTATTATTAAAACTTATAAAGTTAATAATATATGCAAATGTTTAATACTAATATAATACTATGAATTATTCCTTTTTTCAATATTTTTTTGATAGGGATAAAGTCAATAAAGTTAAGTTTTTGTAGGTAAAAATATATTATTTGTCAAGTAAAATAGCACTTAATATCTCGTTTTACACAATCAAAAAGCCAACATCTTACACTATTGTAATAATGCTGGCCTTGAATGCGATGCTATAATAAAACTTAACAACGGTGATTATGCTCTTATAGAAATTAAACTTGGTGGCAGTGATTAGATTAACAATGGTGTAAGGCACTTAAAGTTCTTAAAAATAAAACTAATGAGAAAAGCGGTGAAAATCCACCTGCTTTCTTAATGATTATAACTGCTGTCGGTCCATTGTATAAAAGACCTGATGAAATATATGCTGTTCCTATAAATACTCGATGTGAATAACAATTAAAAATTAATTCTAACTATACTTTTATTCTTTGGTTGATTTATATGTGTTACAGTTTTCTATATCAAGAGTTGCTTCCCAATGTGTACTGTCTATTGTTGAATCAGTAGTATTTGGAACCCATTTTGCATACACATACGAATTTCTATCTGCTTCAAATTTAATTTTTACTTTTTTTGAACTCGTAGTTGC
>CADCOW010000244.1 GCA_902803205.1 uncultured Eubacteriales bacterium
AAATTCTCTAAATTTTGCAAATAATTTGTTTTCAAATAAAAAACTGGGTTATATTTATATTTTTTAACCCAGTTTGTCTACGGTCTGGGCTTGTTTAAAAACAAGCTTTTATTTATAAAAAATCAATACTATTTATTGATTCAGAGTGTAGACAAAGTCAAAAAAATAGGATTATTGTTGTTATTTTTTTGTATACACTTAAAAATATTTGATTTTTACAAAGAAAATGAATATAATTACTAATATTAAAAAAAAATGATAAATTTGACTGGTATGTGAAATTTTAATATTGTGATAAGGAGTATTTTTAATGTTATATTTAAAAAGAAATACATTGAGACATATCATATATGAAAATTTAATTGTTATGGTGGTTTTATCTAATCTTATAGCCTGCAGTAGTGTTTCATCTTACAATGTGGAAAAAGGATATAGTGCAAAATATTATGATATAGAATTTCATAGAGGTGGGAGAGATGCACGACCAGAGAACACGCTTTATGCTTACCAGTATGCACTGGAGAATGGTGCATCTACAATAGAATGTGATATGCAACTTACTGCTGATGGAGAACTTGTGATGAGCCATAATTCAGCATTAAATCCTGATATCACTATTGATTTGGATGGAAATCGTATAAAAGAAAATACTTATTACATAAATGATATGACATTAAATGATATTAAAAATGTCAATGTTGGCAATATGGATAAGTCCTCTGAATATTATGAAATGCATGGTAAAAGTCAGGTTGAGAAAGATGCAACTATTCCTTCTCTAAAAGAGTTGTTTCAACTTGTAAAAGATAGTGGAGATGAGGCTGTAAAAATTAGTGTTGAAGCAAAAACTTATCCAGACCAAGCATTGGGTGTTATCTATGAAAAAAGTGCAGATAAGGATAAATTATTAGAGAGATTTATATCGCTGGTGAAAGAGTTTGGTTTTGAAAAAAGAGTAATTCTGCAATCTTTTGATTGGGATGTTCTTGTAAGAATGGAAAGAAAAGAGCCCACAATAGAAACAATAGCATTATATAGTGAACAACCTTCTTGGGGAACGCCAGATGCTACTACACTGTGGCTTGACAAAAAGGAGACATCTCCATGGCTCGCAGGTATTAACATACACGACTATAATGACAATCCAGTTAAGGCAACGCACAGCATTGGAATTGACCACATATCTCCTTATTGGGAAGAAGTTACAGTTGAACTTGTAAATGAAGCACATTCTTATGGAATGAAAGTTATACATTGGACAGTGAACAATGCTACAGATATGAAAAAACTTTATGATATGGGTGTTGATGGAATGATTACGGATAGACCTTGGGTACTTCGTGATTTTCTTAAGACTATGGGAGAAAAAGTTAGGGATACTAAAAAATTAAACCTACCATACCATCTTGAACCTGATCATAATAATATCTCAGAAGAAAAAATTGAAAATGGTTTGGATGCCGCATATTAATATTTAAATTAGGGTAAATTAGGGGACGGGGTATATTATTGGCGATTTGGGGACACCCTTTGGGCGGATGATATCCGCCCCTACAGCAGGAGGATGATATCCGACCCTACGTTGGTGATGATATCCGCCCCTACAGTGGTGATGGTATCCGCCTCTATGGTGGTGATGATACCCATTCCTACAGCAAGCGGATGGTATTCGTACCTACGGTTGTGATGATACCTGCACCTACGAGGCTTGAAAAGGACTTATTTTATTGCAATTTTCACTAAAATTTTTAGTAGTTTTTCGCTGAATTTTTAAGGGGGTGTTTACCCTCTATGATTTTTAATCTGCCTATTTTTATCCTGGGGAGGACCCCTAACATATAGAGGGTAGTAGTGGCTGATATCATCTGACCGCGTGTAACAAACCGTAGGGGCGGATATCATCCACCCACATGTAACAAACCGTAGTGGCGAATATCATCCGACATTATGTAGGGGAGGATAATATCATCCCCTACGAGAAGAGATATTGTAGCCACAAGCAGGGGAGAAGTTTCATTAGCAAACTGTAGGGGCGGATATTATCCGCCCACAATCCCATAGATAAGGTCGTAAATTATAAATTATGAGAAAGAGCACAAGAATAGTTAAGAGATTATTGGCACTATTTTTAGTTGTGCTTATGAGTATAGAGAGTTTTTGCGCTGTAGTTGGTGACAATGATGGTTCAGCCTTTATCACAAAAGCAGAATTTGATAGTCTTAAAAATAATTTCCAAGCACAGATTGACCAATATAATACGAGTATTGATAGTAAGATTGATGGTGCGATTGCGAGTTATCTTTCAGGTATCACATTGGAAAAAAAGTCAAATTTAGACAATCCAGCAACTAAACTCGGCAAAATGATATTTGGTTCTTCCCCAGCGAAATCTGCATCTCAAAAAGCACATGTTAATGTTTTTTCATGTATTTTTTTGCAAGGGGATGGATATGGTCAAAATCCAGATGGGAGTGAAGTTCAATATGCACTTAAATACTTATTTCGTAGTGGCTCAACAGACTGGGACAATGGTGGTAGTGGAACTTATAGTATGTTTGTTAATGTTGATGGGGTAGATTGCTTTTATGGCACAACAAGTAATGAATATTGTAATATTTTGTATAACATTTCTGGTGATATTATGATGCAAATGTCGAACCCTCTACTATCATCAATGGAAAATTGGAATGTAGAATTACTTTCAAATGGTTCAAATATGGTGAGGCAGAGATCAGTTGACAGTGTAACAGACTACCCATGGGGCACTGCCGCTTCAAGTAAATTGTATTTTGTATCTACACCAAACACACCTGGATGGGGTGCTAAAAATTCGTATTGGACTCGTGTCGACAATTATGTAAATGGAACGGTTTCTTATACAGGAAATTGGATGGCTTGGAAGAATTTGGATGCTGCTTGGACAACAAGATTTATAAATTATGAAAATAGAACAGGTGGCACTGGTACAAATGGAGCCGTGTCTACTTTTTATGATACTCAAGAAATAACAAATTATTTAAATACATTTATTTCAAATAATAGAGTAACTAATGGCAATATACCAATAACCGATACTTATTTGTATTTTTATCCGGAAACATATAATAAATATCTTGTTAATTTATATAATCATAGAGTGAAGCAAGTGCTTAATGAAAATATAAAATTATATGAAGGCTTACCATTATTTGATGCAACAGGTACTGGGGAAGTACAAATGTCATTTAAGATGAATATTGATACTGATAGTGGAGCGACCGCAAGTAGTTATGCAACATTTTACTTACGTGATAATCAAGGATTTCCAAATTCTACTCCAGATGCAAATACTGGAACAGCGAGATTTGATGTATACAGTGTGAAATCGGATGGTTCATTAGATACATTACTTGCAAGTGGAGTTACAAGATATAATATGAATAAAGATACAACATATGCCATAAAATTAGATGTAGAAAAAAATCATAGATATTTTTATAAACTAACTCCAACAGAAAGTAGTAATTACGCGTATTTATCAAACTTTAGTGATATTGAACAAACTGCAGAATAGTCTATGTGTAAATATAGTTTTGAAAAACATACTTAAAATGGTAAAATAATACATATATTCCTGACACCATAGATTTATATCTTAGGTGAAAGATATGGTCAATTATTTTATTTTAATGCCATATCCTTTGGGATATAGTTATTTTATTATATGAAAAAGAAAAATGTCACTTTCTACCAAGTCACTAAATATGTCTCTTCCCACCAATCAACTTAAGATGGAGCAGAACATTAGAAATGATGACTTTATAGTTTTAATGAGCATAAAAAATAAGTCCTCTACTGCAGTATTTTTTTGAATGAAAAAAGGAGTTTAACTAATTATTTTACTCCACCAGCTTTGAGTGGGTCGTATGCAACATCATTTTTAGTAATAAAGTATATGGCTTTCAAAATTTTTTTGATGAGATGTCCATAAGCCATGCTAGTTTAAAATCTTTTTGGATCAATATTTGTATATGCATAGAATTTATAATTGAAAAAAAGAGATGATTATGGTATTATAATAATATGAAAAGAAGTATAAGACCAAAATCAAGAAGGAATATAAAAGATTCAGTATTTACTGATTTATTTAGAGATAAAAGGTACACCTTACAACTTTATAAGGCATTACATCCAGAGGATAAAAATGTAACAACTAAAGATATAAAGATAGTGACACTTAAGGCTATAGTAGTAAATGACATATATAATGATTTAGGAATGATTATAAAAGACAAGATAATATTCTTACTTAAATCTCAAAGCACTTGGTCAGTAAATATATTAGTACGAATGTTTTTATATCTTGCAAATACATATAAAAATTATTTGACAAAAAATAAAGTAAATTTATATGGAAGCAAGAAAGTAAAATTACCAACACCAGAACTATATGTCATTTATGTAGGGAAAGATAAAATAAAGAACAAAACAATAAGTTTAAACAAAGAATACTTTAACAATAAGTCACCAATAGATTTAAAAATTAAAGTAATCACAGAATCAGAGAAAAATAATATAGTTGGTGAATATATAGAGTTTAGTAAG
>CADCOW010000245.1 GCA_902803205.1 uncultured Eubacteriales bacterium
ACATCCATATAATTAGCCATTTTTTTAAGTATCTCATAGTTTTCTGCATTTGGTCCTAAAGTGCAAATGATTTTAGTTTTTCTCATACAACCTCCATTATTTCATGCAATGGTATTATATCAAAATGAAGAGATTATTACAAGAAAAGTAAAAAGAAAAGATTTATTGACTTTTATTTAGATATAGATAAATTAAATTTTATATGCACTATAAATACAAAACATGAAGATGCTTGTGTCAAAAACTTGACACTATCCTTTATGATATATTATGTTGAAAAAACAAGTAAATATGGTATAATAAATGAGGTAGGGGCGGATAATATCCGCCCCATATTATTAAAAATGAGATACATACTAAATGATAAAACTAATAGTGACAAAGGAGTAAGATGAAAAAAGGTTTAGTTTTAGAAGGTGGTGCTATGAGAGGTATGTTTACTTGTGGTGTCATTGATGTGATGATGGAAAATAATATAATATTTGATGGATTATCTGGAATATCAGCTGGAGCAATATTTGGTTGCAATTATAAATCAAAGCAAATAGGACGTGGAGTTAGATATAATAAAAAATGGGGAAGAGATAAAAGATATTTTGGTTTTTGGTCGCTTATAAAAACAGGTGACCTATACGGATATGATTTTTGCTACCATAAAATAATAGATGAACTTGACCCAATAGATAAAGAAACTTATAAAAATAATCCTATGGATTTTTTCATAGGTGCAACTGATATTGAAAATGGATTTATAAGATATTTTAATTCAAAAATAGTAGATAAAGAAACTATTGAGTGGATAAGAGCATCCGCATCTATGCCGCTTGTGTCAAATATAGTTGAGGTTAGTGGATATAAACTTTTAGATGGAGGAATGGTTGACCCTATTCCATATAGTATAATGTTTAAAAATAATTATGAAAAAAATGTAATAGTTTTAACTCAACCGAGAGATTTTACAAAAAAGAAGACATCCGTAATGCCATTACTTAAAATAAAATATCATAAGTATCCTAAACTTGTTGATGCAATGGCTAATAGACATATTTTATATAATAATCAACTTGATGAAATAAGACAACTTGAAAAGGAAAATAAGGTCTATGTGATAGCACCAAATGAATCTTTAAATATAAAAAGAACTGAAAATGACCCTGATGAATTAGAAAGAGTTTATCAGATAGGTAGAAAAGTTGCTAATGAAAAATTAGATGAAGTAAAGAGATTTTTGGGGTAGTGACACATAAATGAGAAAAATTAAGTATAAAACTGTGTAAAAATGCTATATTTGTGATTTATATGTCACTAATTAGTGGCATATAAGTAGTATACAAATTTGATTAATCTTCAAGATTATCATTCAAAATGCTCTTTTTATAGTTTCATTATTATTAAATTCATCAAAAGAAATATTGTTAAATATTTTTAATCCAACATCAATTTCAGATATAACTTTTTGTATAATAATTTGGTCTCTATGCTTCATAAATTGGTATTTCCTTGTCAATTTCTAAAATTGAGTTTTTAGGTATTGGAGCATGAATTAAATCAACATTTAGACCTATATGTTCTTCAAGTGATATTTTTATTGTTGAAAGTAAGATTAACCCTACTTTATCAGTTGAAAACTCACACAATAAATCAACATCACTATTTGGTTTATAGTCACCTCTTGCTCTTGATCCAAATAATGTGACTTTTTTTACTGGGTATTTTTTAACAACTTCTGATACTTTTTTTCAAATCATCCATGGTAATCATATTGATATCATATCATATTTTTAGTATTTCTACAATAAGATATAAATAATATTTAACTAATAAAACTTTTATATAGCATTTGTAGTAATTTTATTAATAATATTGTATAATAACTAATATAAGCTATTATGATTAAATAAATTATAAGGGGAATAATAAAATGAGAAGGTATTTATTTTCACCAATAGGTACGACAGATCCAATTAGAGATTTTCATGATGGAGCACTATTACACATTATTAGAAATTTTAAACCAGATTATGTTTGTATGTATATGACAAAAGAAATGATAGATAATGAAAACAAAGATATAGAAGAAAAAGGACAGAGTAGATACTTGTTTTGTTTAGGTGAAATAAAAAAAGTTATCAATAAAACTTTTGAAATAGATAGGATAGATGACTATGAAATGGAAGATCCGTCAGATATGGATGCTTTTTATCAGATTTTTATTAATAAAATTATAGAAATTGAAGATAAGGCAAAAAGAGAAAGTGGTAATGAATATGAAATATTGTTAAATATTTCATCTGGAACGCCTGCACAAAAAGCAACTTTGCAAGTTATAGCAACACATGGGAACAATAAAATAATGGCAATTCAAGTAAAAACACCTCATAAAAAATCAAATCCCAGAAATGATAACGAAAAAGATTCATCCTTGCAAGATATATGGGATACAAATGAAGATAATGTTAGAGACTTTGAAAATATGTGTAGTATATCGGAAGCCAAAAAATTTATAAAAATATCAACTGAAAAAGAGATAATAAAAGAATTAATTAGAAATTATGATTATTCATCTGTATATGATATAATTAAAAGTAGAGGAGCAACCGAAGAATTTAAAAATTTAGTAAAACTTGCTAAATGTCGTTTAGATATGAATATAGATGAAGTTAAATCAATTTGTGAACAGCTACCTATATTTGAAGCCGATAAATTTTTGGTTGATAGACCAGAAAATGAAAGAAAAAGCATAGAGTATATTTTGTCTTTAAAAATAAAGGCTGATAAAGATTTATCTGTAGATTTTATAAGAGGTTTAACACCAATTATTTTTGACTTATTTGAAAGATATTATTTATCTTGTAGCGGAGATGAGATAGAAAAAATAAGTAAAATGGTAACAAATGGAGGAAGACAAATAAGAAAAGTATATAGAGAAATGATTGAACAATATGATAAAGAATTATTAGAGTTTTTAGATAAAGAGTATAAGGATAGAGGTGGATTTAATAAAATGAGTGATATGAACTCTGATGTTTATTTGCAATTAATGAAATACAAAAAACGAGTGCCAAAGGAAAACATAGAGTTGGCACAAAAACTTAGAGATGTTGAAAAAAGTGTAAGAAATTTAGTTGCTCATGAGATAGAGTTCGTCAACCAAAAGAAATTAAGAGAAATGACATCTAAAATAACTAACACTGGATACAATATGAAAGATATTTTAGAATTAATAATACAGTTTGCTAATCATTGCTGCCAATTTAATATAGAAGAAAGAATTAAAGATTCATATAAATCGATGAATGAATATATAATAAGTAAATTAGATGTTGAATTTTCTAAAATAAAAAGTTAAATATTAAGATGATAGGGTTAAATTTAAGATTAAATAAAAAAATTAATTATAATATTGGCAGTCGTTTACAAGGTTATATTATGCAAAATCTTAATTCAGATTATGTAGAGTTTTTACATACTCAAAATTATCATCCATATACTCAATACATAGAAAGAGTAGATGATAATATATCTATATGGCATTTAAACTTACTTGACGAAAATGCAATAAACAATATTGTAGATATTTTTAAAGAAGGTAATGACATATTATTAGATAATGAAGAAGAGTTTAAAATCATAGGAATAACAAAAAAAGAAATTAGTAAAAGTGAATTATTAAAAGAATTAAGTGAAATAAAACCAAGAAAGTATGTTGAAATATGCTTTATAACACCAACTGCATTTAAAACCAATGAAGAATACTATTACTTTCCATCAATCAAATTGATTTTTAATAGTATTATAAATAGATATAATTTGTTTTCAAATGAATTCACTTTTGAAGGTGTGGAACTCATTGATGATATAGTAGAGAATTTTATTATATCAGATTATAATATTAAAACAAAAAGGTTTTATCTTGAAAATGTTAAAATAAAGGGATTTATAGGACGAATAACGATAAAATTAGGTGGACCTTCACAACTTGTAAATATTGGCAACATGCTTCTTAAATATGCTGAATACACAGGAATAGGGATAAAAACATCTATGGGAATGGGTGGTATGCAAATCAAACAAAGTGTTAAAAGAATTAATTAAACAGTATTCTTAAAGTAAAAAATAAAATTTTAGTGAAATGAGGGCAGATGTGTTAAACTATAGTGAAAAAAAGAGAAAATTAATATTAGGATCACTTCTTCATGATTTAGGCAAAGTTTTGTATAGAGATTATAGTGTGACTAATCATAGCGATATGGGGTATGATTATTTGGTTGGTGAACTAAAGTTAGAAGATAAAGATATATTGGATCAAGTAAGATATCATCATTCAAATAAGATAAAGGGGGCAAAATTAGATAATGCATCACTTGCATATATAACTTATATTGCTGATAATATTGCTTCTATGTCTGATAGAAGAGAAGAAATAAATAATGATAAAAAAGATGAGAAAATATTTGACAAACACATAAGATTAAAAAGTATTTTTAATAAATTAAATAATAATGATGCTGAAAAAGTTTATGAATTTGGAACACTCGATGACAAAGAAAGTTTTAAAATACCAATAAATGAATCCAAAATAAATCATAATATAGATGATAGTTTTTATGGTGAAATAATAGAGAATTTACACAATGGGATTAGACAAATATTTGATGAAAATAGAAATATTAATTGTGAATATATCAACTCTTTTCTTGAAATATTAGAAGCAAATTTATCATTTATTCCATCTTCAACTGACCTTAATCAGGTTGCAGATATATCACTATATGACCACTTAAAAATAACTTGTGCATATGCAAGTTGTATATATGATTATTTAAACGAAAAAAATATTAGTAATTATGAAGATACTTTATATACTCGCACGAAAGATTTTTATAATGAGGAAGCATTCTTACTTTTAAATTTAGATTTATCTGGAATACAAGATTTTATCTACACACACAGTAGTGATTCAAAGGGGATGATTAGATCACTTAGGACAAGGTCATTTTATCTTGAAATATTGTTGGAAAATATTGTTGATGATATTTTAGAAAAAGTTGAATTATCAAGAGCAAATGTCATATATATAGGTGGTGGACATGCTTATATAATGCTTCCAAATACAGAAAAGACTAAAAACAATATTGAAAAAATGATAAAAGAGATAAATGTTTGGTTTTTTGAAAAGTTTGATATTTCATTATTCATTGCATATGGCTATAGTGTATGTAGTGCAAATGCTTTGAGTGGTGAAAATGAAAAGAGTTATAGTGAAATATTTCATAATGCCCAAATAAATGTTTCAAAGATTAAAATGCATAAATTTTCTGCTGAAGAAATTACAAAATTAAATAATATGCAAGATTTAAGAGATGGTAGAGAATGTGCAGTATGCAAAAAAACAAATCAATTAATAATTAAAAAAGATGATGAAAAAGAGAGATACTTATGTAAATTATGTGCATCAATAGAAAATATTTCTATCCAAATATTTAATAAGAATTTTTTTGTAGTACTTAATAATGATGATAAAGAAAATGATAATGAATTAAATACCTTACCATTACCATTTAATAAAAAACTTTTATTTGTAAATGAAAATGAAGCAAAAGAAATAATAAATTCCAGTGCATTTGTAAGATTGTATAGCAAGAATGAACATTATACAGGAAAAGGATTATCTAAAAAAATTAATTTTGCTGACTATTATAATAAAGATTTAAGTACATTTTCGGACTTAGCGATGTCTTCATATGGTGGATATAAAAAATTAGCAGTATTCAGAGCAGATGTAGATAATCTTGGTGAGACATTTATAAAAGGTTTTAAGCACGAAAAGTATGGGACTAAACTTATGACTTTATCACGAAATGCAACCTTTTCAAGGATGATGTCTTTGTTCTTTAAAAAGTATATTAATTCGATTTTGGCTGAACCTACAGAGTATTATATTGTTGATGAAGAAGAAAAAATAAAAAATGTGGCAGATAAAAAAGTAAAAATTAAGGATGCAAGAGGAAGAGATATTGCTATTATCTATAGTGGTGGAGATGATATATTTGCAGTTGGTGCCTGGGATGAAATTATAAATTTTGCAATAGATTTAAATGAGAAGTTTAAAGAGTTTTCTGATAACACATTGACATTTAGTTGTGGAATAGGATTATATGATGTCTCGACACCTATATCATTTATGGCAAGAAATACAGGAGAACTTGAAGATGTTTCAAAATCCTACATAACTTATGATAATGGTGTTGAATATAAAAAAGATGCTATAACGATATTTGATAGTCCATATGGTAATGAATTTGCAAATACATATCATTTTAATGAGTTTATAGGTGATGTGCTTAGCAATAAATATGAAGTTGTAAAAACATATTTTAACAATAGTGAAGAAAAGGGAAGAAGTTTTTTATACAAATTAATTGAATTAGTTGAAAACAGTAATGATAAGATTAATGTAGCAAGGCTTGCATATGTACTTGCAAGGGCTAAGCCAAATGAAAAAGATAATGAAACTAAAAAAGAGACAAATAATGATAATGAATTAAGTGATGAAGATTATAAAAAATTTAGTAGTAATATTATAGAGTGGATTCGACCTAAACATGGTACAACAAATAATACAGATACTAAACAATTATTAACAGCATTAAAATTATATGGATATTATTCGAGAGGGGAGGAATAATATATGGAATATGGAAATAGAAATAATTATATCAACAAGAATTATCATAGCAATAATAATAACTTTGATAAACAAGATAAATATAGCAATACGACAAAAGTCAAATTTATAAAAGATAATTTAAATGTTCATTTTGATGAAAATGATACAATAGTAGGTGATAATAATAAAAATTTTGTAGATGTTGCTGAAGATGTAATAAAAAAAATTAAATCTGAAATGGATAAAAAGATGTGCAATGACTTATCTACATCTAAAATAAGAAATATTTTGGCAATGATTGCAGAAATATACAAATATGTGATTTCAGATAGTGGAGAAAATAGTATAAGTTCTGAAATAAATTCAAAATTACAGTATTTTAAGATTAGGTGTTATTATGAAATAGGGCGAGATAGAGAGCAAGCTGGAAAAAAAATTTCATCTGTTGAGATGTTATTTGAGAATTCAAATATTTTAGATTTAATTAAAGATATAAATAATAAAAAAAGAGTTATTAATTATTATCATTATTTTGAATCACTTATAGCATGGCATAAATATTATATAGGGAAGGAAAATTAAGGTGAATAATATGTTGGCAAAAATTAAAATTAAATCAGAATTAGAAATATTAACAGGACTTCATATAGGTGGCAACTCAGCTTTTGCAGCAATAGGAGCTGTAGATAGTCCAGTAATAAAAGATACTCTTACAATGGAGCCAATAATTCCAGGGAGTAGCTTAAAAGGTAAGATGAGGTCTCTGCTTGCAAAAAAATATAACACTAATAAGTGTGTGAAAGATCCAAAAGATGATGAAGATTTTATACTTAGATTATTTGGAAAAGCTAAATTGGGAAAAGAGAAAGCAATTGAAAGTCGCTTGCAGTTTTTTGATATTTTTCTTAAAAATAAAAAAGAACTTAGAGATCGAGGAGTAGAAAGTTTTACAGAAGTTAAATTTGAAAATAACATAAATAGAATTACAGCAAAAGCTGATCCAAGACAAATAGAAAGGGTTATAAGGGGGACGAAATTTGAATTTCAACTAATTTATAATATTTTGAATGAGGAAGAAATAGAAGATGATTTAAAAATAGTATATGATGGAATTAAATTGCTTGAAGAAGATTACCTTGGTGGAAGTGGAACGAGAGGTTATGGTAGAATAAAATTTAATGATTTTAAAATAGAATTATTAAGTTCAGAAAGTGATATAAAAGAAAAATATGAATCAAAAGTGAAGAATATATTTGGAGCAAATTAAAAAACTATGGAAATTAGTATTTATAAATTACAATTTAATACTCCAGTTCATTTCGGAAGTGGTAATCTTGATGATACCGAAATGACTTTTAGAAGTGATAGATTATTTTCTGCTCTTCTCATTGAAATACTTAAAAAAAATGGAGTAGATGGGTTAAATAAAATAGTTAATTTAGTAAAAAACAATAAATTATATATTTCAGATGCTATGCCTTTTTATGATAATGGTGATTCTATAGATTATTTTGTTGTAAAACCATTTACAAACATAAAAGCTCTAAAAGATAATGAGATTTTAACTGATGAAAAAACTCAAAACAAAAAATCACTAAAAAAAATGAAATATTTGCCGATATCTCAGATTAAAAACTTTTTAAATGGAACATTTGAAGATGTAGAAAATGTAAATGAAAAACTAAAGAAAATAGGAATGAAAAACTATGTTACAAAAGTTTATATTGATAAAGAAGATAATAAGCCTTATGAAGTGTCGTCATTTACTTTTTCTGAAAATGCTGGACTGTATATTGTATTTATGTGTGAAACTGATGAAATCAGTAGTTTATTTGATGAATTACTAATGAATGTTGGTTTAATAGGTATAGGTGGAGAAAGAAGTTCCGGGTATGGAAAATTTAATGTAAAAAAAATAGATGAAAGAGAAGACATCTATACTGTTTATAAAGAACTTATAAATTCTAAAAGTTCAAAGTATATGACTATAAGTTCTTGCTTACCAAATGAAGATGAAATTGAAAAAGTCCTAAAAAATGCGACATATAATCTTATTCGTGTAGGTGGCTTTGTAGATAATTCTTATAGTGATATAAAATATATAAAGAAAAAGAGTTTTTATTATATAAGTAGTGGTGCTTGTTTTGAAGATACATTTGAAGGAAGTATTTATAATGTTTCTTTTGATAATGAAAAACCAATATATAGATATGCTAAACCATTTTTAATAAGTGTAGGTTAAAATATGAATGAATTTGTAAAAACATATGAAGTAGTTGCAAAAGTAAAAACTCCTATATATATAGGGGATGGAACTATGTTATATAAACAAGATTATTATATTGACGATAAAGAAAAAAAAGTATATGTAATTGATATAAATAAACTGATTAAAAAAAGTTCAAGGATATTGTTGAAGTATGAGGAATTTATAAAAAGTGATAAAACATTTAATGAGTGGGTTAGGGATGATATGGCACAATATTTAAATGTGGATATTATAAAAAAAGAATATTGTAAATACATTATAGATATAGGGGATGTAGATTTAAGAGGTGGAGATAAAAAAGTAACTAACAATAAAAAAGCAAATAAATCAAATAATATAAATCGATTTGTAAAAACACCTTATGGAGAACCTTACATACCAGGAAGTAGTTTAAAAGGTGTACTTAGAACCATAGTTTTGTCAAATCTATTATTAAGTGAGACAAAAGATGCTAATATAGGTAGTAATATAAATGATATAAAAGAAAATATTAATATGATAAAAAATAATAGATATGCTAAAAATATAGAATCAAGATATTTCAATAAATTAGAAAGAAATGAAAAAAACATTAGTGATGCAGTAAATGATATATTTTCTTTTATAAGTATAAGCGATAGCGACTCAACTAAAATTGATTCTCTTGTATTATGTGAAAAGACAGATATAGGGATAGATAAAACAAATAATAGAAATGAAAGTAGACTAAAACAAGTTGTAGTTCGTGAATGTCTTAAACCTGAAACAGAAATTAAATTTAGGATAAGTGTTTATGAGAATGAAAATGTTTATAAGATAGAAAAAATACTGGAAATGATTAAGAATTATAGTAAAAATTATTTGCAGTATTTTAATAAATATTTTAAAGAACCTTTATCTAATTATAAAGGGGTATATTATATACCAATAGGTGGTGGAGTAGGATATATTTCAAAAACTATAGTCGAAGAAGCAGTAGGAATGGAAAAAGGTGCTAAATATATAAGTGAAATATTGGATAAGATGTTTCGCAATAAAGGTCACTATAATGACTATATAAAATCAGGTTTTGCACCGCGACTTGAAAAATCAACAAAAATAGATGGTGACACTGTTCTTATGGGACTTTTAGAAATCAAAAATATTTTTGAGCCGAAAAAAGGTATACAAATATTGTAAAATTAACATTTTAAATGCCAAGGTTAGATAGATATATACCCCGATAGGGGACGGAAACGCATTAAATTTTTATATTTTTTGGCATCTTGTTGCAGTTAGATAGATATATACCCCGATAGGGGACGGAAACTTGTTTTATAATCTTCATTTTCAACTTCACTTGTTATCAGTTAGATAGATATATACCCCGATAGGGGACGGAAACATAATCAAGATTCTTTTATGTTTAATTCTTCATTAATGTTAGATAGATATATACCCCGATAGGGGACGGAAACGAGAATTGGTTTAACAACTCCTGTGTATTCAAGATGGTTAGATAGATATATACCCCGATAGGGGACGGAAACTTTTTTTATCAATAATATAGTGAAAATCTTTTAATGTTGTTAGATAGATATATACCCCGATAGGGGACGGAAACTACTATTACATTGACCATCTAGATCAATTACTAAGGCTAGATAGATATATACCCCGTTAGGGGACGAAAACTCTCTCAAGACAATTAAAGAAGTATGAGTTATTTATATTTAATACAAGACAATAGTAAAATTCGTTGTAGAGAAAATGAATGTATTGTTGAATATGGTGAAAATGAAAAACAAATAATTCCAATAGAAACTCTGGATGGAATTGATATTTTCGGTAGTGCTCAACTAACAACTCAGGCAATACAAAAATTTTTGATGAAAGGAATACCTGTATCTTTTTATGCAAAAGGTGGAAAATATTTTGGAAAACTAATTTCAATAGGACATATCAATGCAAAAAGACAAAGAAAACAAAGTTCATTAGGTTTAGATAAGAATCAATGTTTAATTTTTGATAAAAAAATAATAAGTGCAAAAGCAAATAATCAGTTAGTCATACTTAGACGATATAGTAGAAATAGAGAAGAAGATATTACTGGAGAAATTAAAGGAATAAAATCATTAATTAACAAAATAGAATTATGTAAAGATATAAATTCTTTAATGGGATATGAAGGGAGTATTGCAAAAGTTTATTTTAAAGCACTTGGGAAACTTATTGATAAAGAATTCAAATTTACTAAAAGAAGTAGAAGACCACCAAAAGATGAATTTAATTCACTTATTAGTTATGGTTATACAATAATATTTAATGAAATATATGGAAAAATAGAAAAACATGGGCTTAATCCTTACTTTGGCTTTTTACATAGCGATGATGAAAATCATCCAACATTGTGTAGCGATATGATTGAAGAATGGAGACCTGTAATTGTTGATTCGTTAGTAATGAGTTTAATAAATGGACATGAGATACTGAAAGAGCATTTTGATATAACAGAAAATGGAGGGATTTATTTAAAACAAGAAGCACATAAAATATTTATAAAAAAAATTAATGACAAAATGTTATCACAACAAAAGTATATAGAAAGTGTAGATTATGAAGTAACATTTAGAAGAGGCATTGATTTACAGGTTATCAATTTGGTTCATGCTATAGAAGAAGGAGATTTATCACTTTACAGTCCAATTAGAATTAGATAAATATTCTTTAGGATACATGAAAATATTTTAATATATAAAATGGAAATAAAAAGAGAAAAAATAGAAGAAAGTAACAAGTTAATATATGAAACAATAGATGACATTAGTGACAACGAATATTATGTTTTAATAATCTATGATATAATTTCAAACAAAAGAAGAAATAAATTTGCAAAATTACTTAAGGGCTATGGTTTTAGAGTTCAAAAATCATCATTTGAAGCATATATTACAAAAAGAGTATTTAATAGAATGCTTAAAGAAATAAATAAATTTGCAGATGATACTGATACAATTAGAGTATATAAAATATTAAATAAGAATCAAGTATATTTATTTGGTAGTAATGAGTGTTTAGAAGGTAAAAGAATAATTATTATTTAAATGATGTGAAAATAGATAATTTTAGCAATATATTTTTATATTAGATGATATAAACAAGGAAATCTTGGCAAATGGAATAATATAGTCTAAACTATAATATTTTAGACTATATAATAATTATGGGAACCTCTAAAAAGTGAGCACTTGAAAAACTTATTTATCAAAAGTGCGAATAGAGAAACTTTTAGAATGAAATGGGTTAGATGTTTTCCCTTGACAGCAGGTAAAAAATGTCGTAAAATATATGAAAATCATATATATCACTTTATGAAAATCATATATTTATAATATTGCCAATAGTTATTTTTTATAATAAAATATTCCTAATTAAGTACTAATAAACATCTATGATTGAAAGAAATATTTATAATAGAATTGAATATTATCTAAAAAAATTTCCCATAGTAGCCTTGCTTGGAGTAAGGCAATGTGGAAAGACGACTTTGCTTCGAGAAAAGTTTAGTGATTATACATATGTATCCTTGGAAGAGCCAGATATAAGAGATTTCGCAGAGAATGATGGAAGAGGATTCCTTTTAACATATAATAAAAAATGTATATTAGATGAAGTGCAAAGAGCACCTAAATTATTTTCATATTTGCAAAGTCATGTTGATAAAAATGAAATAGTGGGGCAATATATTTTATCAGGATCACATAATTTTTTACTTATGCAAAGCATTTCTCAAAGTCTTGCTGGAAGAGTCGCTTTGCTTACACTTACACCATTTTCTTATAAAGAACTTTTAAATACCAATGAAGACATAAATGATATAGATAATATAATGCAGAAAGGATTTTATCCTGCTATTTATTCGCGAAATATTAATGCAAGTGAATATTTTCCAAGTTATTTTCAAACATATATAGAAAGAGATGTAAGACTTTTGCAAAACATTATAAGTGTAAATGACTTTATTAAATTTGTGAAAGTTTTAGCCACAAGATCTAGTCAGATTCTTAATTATACAGATTTAGCAAATGCTTGTAACATTTCTGTTTTGACAGTTAAATCGTGGTTGTCTATTTTAATTCAAAGCTACATAGTATATGAATTACCACCATATTATAATAATTTTTCTAAAAGATTAATAAAATCTCCAAAAATTTATTTTTATGATACTGGACTAATTTGTAATTTGCTCAATATAAACAATAAAGAACAACTAATAAGTAGTGATTACTATGGGGCAATTTTTGAGACTATGGTTGTATCAGAGTTTTTAAAATCTTGCTATGAAAATGTTAAAGTGCCAAATATGTACTACTGGCGAGATACAAATCAAAATGAGATTGATTTGATAACTGAAGATGAAAGCGGTATAAAAGTTTATGAAATAAAAGCAAGTAAAACTGCAGATAGAAAATACTTAAAAAAGATGATTAAGTTTTCTGAGTTTTCTAAAATACCAAAAGAAAATATAACTTGTATATATAATGGAGAACAAAATTTATATGGAGAGAATGGCAATTTTATAAACTTTAAAACTATGTTTAGTTAATGAATCACTGATAAAAAATTTAGTATAGTGTAATAATCATTTAAAATAATGATAGTTGAATTCAAAAAAACCACAGGCTTAATCCACCTGTGGTTTTTGATAGGAGATTTAGGTTAAAAAAATCATTGTTAAAATATTTTGCTTATTTACTTGGTGAAACTTCTGGTGCAACCTTTGGACCATTATTACTGGTATTTGGGTCTGAGTTTGGTTGATTATTTCTACCATTTTGAGATTTCTGTGTTCGTTTTTTATTAAATTTATTATTATTATGCATAGGAGGTCTTTGGCTATAGAACTGATTGTTATTTGGACCACTGAAACTTTTATCTTTACTACCGAAGTTGCCATTTGGACCATTGAAGTTGTTGTTTTGACCACTGAAGTTGTTATTTGGAGCATTAAAGTTGTTGCTTGGTCCACGGTAATCATTGTTAAAATAATTATTTGGCATTTCAGACTGAGTATTATATGGTCGCTCCATACGGAAATCTCTCTTAGGATGCTTATTAACTCTAATTAAAGCAAATGTTGAAAATAAAATACTGATAATTGATAACACGATAGCAATTGTTGATGCATTTTTAAAAATAAAATCTTTAAAACTATTTATATTTACATTGTTCTTTGCATCACTATTTTGATTGTTGACTACATTTTCATTTACATTTTCCATAACATTGTTTGTAATAATGCCATTAAGATAAGAAACGGGGGATTTGTTAAGTTATCTTAATGGCAAATTACTTCTCCTTTTATTTTTTTAAAAGCATTAGCTTTTAATGATATTATCATAATAAATCATAGTGAAAAATCATTGATAAAAGTGTGAAATTTTTGAGAATTGTTATTTTAAAATTGAGTAATGATATAAATATATATTTGAAAAATGGAAGAAATAATAGTAACTGCCAGTATATTTTTAAATATAAAAATGTTATAATAATATTATAGAAATAGATGAAAAGAATCTTTCCAAATATAAGCGATAATACTACTTAATAATATGCTAATATATATTTGTCAAAAATAAATAATTATAGTATAATATAAATATTATAGAAAAAATAAAGGCAAATGATATGGACAACTTATTAAGTATGTTGTCCTTAGTTGTTATTTTAGATAAATTAGTGTATTGTGAAGGAATGCCACCAGATGGATATTTAGTAGGTGCAGATGGCAAGTGGCTCAAATAATTTTGTGGCAACACACAAATATATGTAATTAGTAGTATTTCTTATTTTGAAAACGGTATATATGTTTGTCGCCATATATAACTTAATGTATATAAATGGTTAGGAGGAAGTGAAATGAAGAAAATAAGTATTGGTAAAATTATTTGCATAGTTATTACTTTGATTTTGATTTGGTTTATATTTTTTAGAACCAAACAACTTACTATCACTTATGATGGATTAGAAAGCACAACAACTAATGCAGTATATACAACATCTGCTATGCCAGAAGCTAAGATGGCGAGTAGAAATAGTTATATGGCTACACCTGAACTTGCTATGTCAAATGTTATGTCAGTTGATTCGCTTGATGAAGATGCAGTTGAAACCGAGGAAGAGAAAGAGGCAAATCCAGAAAGATATAGAGAAAATAAGTTTTATAGAGTTGATACAGAGTCATTTGAAAACATAGTTCAAGAATTGACTGAAGTGATAAAAGAATTAAATGGAACAATAAAAATCAATCAGCAAAACAGTAATAAAAAAGTAGTATATGATAAAGAGTTTTATCCAAGATACCAAGAATTAGAGTTTACTATAGATAACTCGGAGACTGATTTAGAAAAAATTGAAAAGACACTAAAAAAATGGGGAAATATCAGAGTATCTAATTCAAATATTACATCTATTGAGCAAGAGTTGACTAATTATGAGCAACAGCTTAGGGAAATGGAAGAAGCAAGAAAAGCACTCAAAGATAGTAAAGACAAAGATTGGATTGCAAAACAAGATTCTGACCTTGCTAAAAGAAGTGAAAGAATTAAAAATCAAATTGAAAATGCTAAAAAACAAAGTACTTACAAAACTTATACTATTAATATATATGAAGTTATATACTTTAGGGTAAATGCATTAAGATATTGGTATAGTAACAACTATAGTCTAAAAAATTCAATCGCTGAAGTTTTGCCAAGAATGATTGGATTATTTGCCATACTTATACCTATAACGACTATGCTGATTATATTTATATTTATTATGAGTGTTATATATAGAAAGAGCAGACAAACAATGTTTAATGACAAATTAGAAGCAATAAAGAAAGAATTTGCAGACAAAGAAGTTCATTTTGACATAAAAATGTAAAAAGGCAATATGAGTAATGATAAATAATAATATAGAAAAAAAACTTGCTGAAGTAGGATTAAAAGTTCCAAATATTTTATTACCAAATAAAGATATAGATTATTCTAAGTTTTCTTGTATTGCAGCAGACCAATATACTCAAGATATAAGTTATTGGGAAAAAGTAAAAAAATATGTAGGGGATAGTCCTTCTGCATTAAATCTTATTTATCCAGAGGCAGAACTTGAACAAATAATTGATGATAAAGAAAATTTTGATAGCATATTATCAAATCGTATTGAAAATATCAATGCAAATATGGAAAAATATTTGAAAGATAAAATATACGAAGATATAGGAAAATGTTTTGTATATGTAGAAAGAAAAAATGATGATGCTATAAGAAAAGGTTTGATTGTGGCTATTGACATTGAAAAATATGATTATAATAATGGTGCTAAGACCCTTATGAGGGCGACAGAAAAGACTGTAATAGAAAGATTAAAAGTCAGAAAAAAAATAAGAAAAAATGCAAGTTTGGATATGCCACACATAATGGTTTTAATTGATGACAAGCAAGATAAATTATTTTCTGCAATTAAAAAAATGGATTTAGCAAATGATGACAAAAATAAATTATATGATTTTGATTTGATGTTTGAAAGTGGTCATTTGACAGGATATAGAATTTCAAATGAAAAATTTATTGAAGATATATTAGATGTGTTGATAGATTTAAAAAATAATTCCATTGATGATTTTCTTTATGCAGTTGGAGATGGCAATCATTCTCTTGCAGCAGCAAAAGATGTATATAGTGAAACTGGTCGTGGCAGATATGCACTTATTGAAATAGTCAATTTGTATGATGAAGGACTTAAATTTTATCCTATTCATAGGCTTGTATATGGTATAAGCAAAGAAAAATTTAAAAATGAAACAGGGGTAGATGCAGATAAACCACTGCCTTTACAAGATATGCAAAAAGTTTTAGATGAAAAGGGATATAAAATAGACTATATACATGGTAAAGAAGAGTGCTTAAAACTTGCAGAAGACAACAATAATACAGCAATAGTATATGACAAATTTTCAACTGACACACTTTTTAATGATGTGATAAACAATGGCTCTCTCTGTAGGAAAAGTTTTTCTATGGGGAATGCAAAAGATAAAAGATTTTATCTGGAGGCACAAAAAATATTATAATAAGGTAAAGTATGATTAAAATATTTAATAAAAAAAATATTGGTTTCTTATTTTTATTGATACTTGCGATGCTCATTATGATTTCTTGCACAAAAAATATTCAAAACAAAGTGCAAAACGTTATAGGTGATGAGGATGAAGTAGATAATGTTGAAGATTTGATAGAAGAAAAAATCAACAAAGATTTTGAAAATGCATCAAGAGTAAGTGATTTTTTATTTCAAGAAATAGAAGATTTAGGAGATATTAAATCTATTGTTGTTCTTGCGGATAAAAATATGGGGGTAAAGACATTTATATACAATGCTCTTGATTTAGATTTAGGCTATGATGATGTGTCAGCACTTACTATTGATTTTGATAAAAATGTGCCTATGCAAAGTTATAATAATTTAGTTCGTGATGATGGTGAAAATATTGTAATCAAATCGGGCGGAATATATTTATTAAAAGGTACATTACAGAATAAAAGAATAGTAGTTGAAAAAGGTATAGGTGAAAGAATACAATTAGTATTAGATGGGTTAAAAATAAATTCAAATAAAGATGATGTAATATTTATAAATAAAGAATGTATAGCACAAATTCATCTTGCTAAAGGAAGTGAAAATGAAATCAATGTTATTCCTGCAAATAAAAATAATGAAAAGTCATTAATTTTTTCAGAGAATAGTTTAGTATTTAATGGAAGTGGAAAACTTACTATCAATAGTGAATCTGAAGGCTTAATTGAAAGTGATGAAAATATAACTTTTATATCAGGTGAATATGTGTTTAATACAAGAGGTGATGGCATAAAAGCAAAAAAGGAAGTAATACTTAAAGATGCTATTGTTGACTTGAATACAGGTGATGATGCAATAGTATCTACCAGTGATAAAAATGGTATTATATATGTAGAAAATGCAAATATAAAAATAAATTCGAATGATAAAGGAATCTCATCGGATAATGAAGTGTTGGTTGTTGGTGGGAAATTAGATATAAATTCTAAAGATGAATGTATTGGTGGTAAAATAGTTAATTTACTTGGAGGAAAGATTAATCTTAAATCTGGTGAAGATGCTATCAATGCAAGTGACTCAAATCAAAATAAAAAAGCAAATCAGAGTGATGCATATATAAGAATAATGGGAGGAGAAATAAATATAGATTCAACAATGGATGGCATAGATTCCAATGGAGACTTATATTTAGATGGAGGAAAAGTATTTATATCTGCTTCAGAAGATGATAATGAAAGAATAATTGATTACAATGGTAATATAGAATGTAATATAGGTTTTGAGATGATAGGTGTAGGACCTGCTATAAAGATGCAAGACTTAGGGAATACACAGAAACAGAGTTATATAGTTGTGTATTATAAAGATAAAATGAATGCAAATAGTGATATAGAATTGAAAGATGAAAATAATAATATAATTTTATCATTTAAACCGAATAAAACTTATAAAGCAGCACTTATAACTTCGGGAAATCTTGAAGAAGGAAATAATTATAAAGTAGTTTCTGGTGATAAAGAATTAAGTGTAAAATTAGTTAAAGGAAAAAATGAAATTATAGAATAAAAAATTTTTTTAAAATAAAAATTGCTAAAGTAAAATAGAAAAAGTTATAAAAAAATTTTTCTAAAAAACTCCTTAAAACATTGACTAAATTGAAAAAATTAACTATAATAAAAATATAAAAGATTATTCTTTTAGGAGGAGATATTTATGGCAATAGCAAAGAAACCAGCAGTAAAAAAAGCGGTAAAGAAAGTGGTAAAAAAAGCAGCTGCAAAAGTAAAAAAAGCAGTAGCTAAGAAAAAAGTAGCAGCTAAGAAAAAAGCAGTTAAGAAGGCTGTTAAAAAAGCAGTAACTAAGGTAAAAGTAGCTGCAAAGAAGAGAGCAGTTAAGAAGGCTGTTAAAAAAGTAGTAAAGAAGGCTGTTAAAAATGTAAAGAAAAAAGTAGCAGCAAAGAAAGCAGCTAAGAAGAAATAATAAACGTGGTAAAGTTTATTAGTTGATTCTAAATAAAAATGCCAGGTATAGACCTGGCGTTTTTTTATTTAAAATCTCTGCTAAAATAAAGAGTGAAAATAGTTTTTTTAAAGATGACTAATAGAAAAAATAGTGAGTAAGTGCTATAATATATGTTATGAAATATGAAACATTTGAAAAAAAAGATATATTTAAAAAATTATTTTGGTATTCAATCCCATTGATTGTTGGGAACATTGTTTTACTTTCTTATGATTTAGTTGATGCACTTGTCATATCAAAATTTGTTGGAGAAAAAGGGCTGGCATCTGTATCTACTGCAGGTCAAATAAGTAGCCTTACACTATTATTTTTTTATGGTTTATGCATGGGAGCGGCAGTCATAATTAGTGAATATTATGGTGCAAAAGAAATAATGGGTGTAAAGTTTGAAATATCAACTACACTTATAACTGGTGGAATATTTGCAGTATCAGTTAGTATGCTTCTTTCTATATTTGCAAATAATATTTTTAATCTTATGCAAGTTCCACTTGATGTAATGAGTGAAACAGTTTTGTATCTGAGAATTGCTTGTGTTGGATTGCCATTTGTATTTGTATATAATGTATATGGCAATGCTTTGAAAGCAATGGGGAATAGTAAAGTTCCAACTTTTTTTCTTGCACTTTCAGCTGTAATTAATATAGTTTTAGATTTGGTGTTTGTGGCAATTTTTAAATGGGGTGTAGCAGGTGCATCTATTGCTACAGTTATAGCACAAATATCAACTTGCATTTTAATATATATTTATATACAGGTAAATGTAAAAGAACTAAGATTTAAGAAAGGTGAATTTATGGTGAGAAAGAGACTCGCCATAAGAACATTTAGAGATGGTATGGTAACAGCTATTCAGCAAGCAGTTCCTCCACTTGGTAAGACATTGGTAATGGCAAAAGTAAATACACTCGGAGTTATTGCGATGGCAACTAATGGAATTATAAATCGTGTAGATAATTTTGCTATACTTCCTGCACAAAATATTGCACTGAGCATTATGACTTTTACTGCACAAAGTCGTGGAGCAAAAAGAAATGATTTAATATATGACATTTTAAAAAAGGGGCTTATTTTAGAACTTGGATTTTCAGCGATAGTATTTACAGTATTATTCTTCTTTAAGAATAATATAATGGTGGCTTTAGCACCACCAAGAAGTACAGAAGTTATAGAGATGGGGAATAGTTATTTACAAATAATGTCATTTGGATATTTTCTTGTTGCAATTACAAATACATATCACGGATTCTTTAGAGGTATGGGGAATATGACTCTTACTCTTTATGATTCACTTTTAAATATACTTACAAGAGTATTTGTAGTATATACATTTATGGATGTATGGAAATTTAATGCACTTGCATGGGGAACCATTATTGGTTGGGTTATATTAAATGTATTTGCAACTATTATGTTTATATATCATAAAAAGATAAAGTGGGCTGATGTATATGTAGCACCAACGGATGAAGAACGAAGACAGTATGAGTAACTGCATATAAAGTGAAAATATGAAAGATAAAAATGCATATAGTTAAATATATGCATTTTTTTGTATATAAACAATAGTAATATTTATTCATACAAAAACGATGAGAAAATATTTTGGAGGTGTAAAGTGAATAGAAGAATAAAATCATTTGATGAAGTGTTGAAAACTGTAAAAAAAGAGAATTACGATGAATTAAAAAAAAGATGTGAAAATTTAGAAGGTATAGAAAAATTAAGGGTAGATGCAATTATTGAAATGAAAAAATTTGATGAGGGATTTAAGATAACTAATAAGTCTAAAAAGATTTTGAAAGAAGAAAAAGATGACACACTAATTTATAAATGTGACAAGCCATCTTATATAGAAGAAAATGATAAAAGACATTTTAATACAATAAAGATAGAAGCATCTGATGTAGTAAAAGTAGCAAGTGAACTTTATACAGAAGATTTAGAACTTAAAAACTTAGATTCAAATCCTCTTCATGGACGAATAGTTTTTGAAAATAAGCAAAAGGCAAAATCGTTAATTATAAAAGATACTGCTGTGAAAGGAAAATTCAATGTTTCAAATGTGAGTATAGGTGGTATGACATATCTCGATTTATATCTTGATGCTCTTTCGGAATGCGAGCATACAGAACTATTAATCCGTCCAGATGATGAGGAAAATAGGCGCAATAGTTTATTTGCTGATGATATTGGAAAAAATATTCGTGGCAGTATAAATTTATCTATAAATTTTTATAATAAATTATCAAAAGAAAATAAATTAAAATTATTGATTGATGGCAGTGCATATACAGCACATATTTTAATAAGGGACATTCCTATATATATTTACAATAATATAAAAATTAAAAAGATTGATATTGAAGAAGCCAGAAGGCAACTTATGAAATATAAACCAATATATGGAATGGCTCTTAGCGCAGATGTAGAATTTGAAAGAAGATAATTATTCGTAAAGAGGTGAAAAAATGAGAAACGAAAAAAAATATTTAATAATAAATTCAAAATATTTTGGTGAAGACTATCTTAAAACAAAAATTGATGAAGAACTTGAAAGTAAAAGAATAAGTTTGTATGATGATGAAAAAATTGATATGCAAAAGGAAATAATTGATGCTAAAGATAGTTTAGAAGAGATTTATGAAAATTTAATGCATATGCAATATATGGATGCAAGTGTTGAAAATGTTTTTAAGAAATATGGCGAAGAGGAAGTTGTTAAATCTTTAAAGAGGATAGAGGAACATCTTTATAAATATCAAGATGTAAGAATAAGAATAGTCGTTAGTGAAGATGAGATAGAAGAATTTTTAGAATATATAAAAGATTATGAGTTAAGACCAACAATAGAGCCTTTAAATGCAAAAACATTTTTAAAACTTTGTAGAATTTGTTATGATGCTGCACCAATTAAAGTTTACCCAGAGGGGATTTCTGATTATTTTATATATAAAAATGAAAGGGGCTCGGCATTTCACGAAGATAGTACTGTATTAGATCCAGAGTGTTATGAGAATGATGAAAATTTCTTAGCACATTATCCTCTTGGCGCATATCATTTTGAAGAAATCAGATTTGGAGGTCCATGCCTTAGTCTAACTCCGTGCACCATAGGATTAAATATTGACAATACTATTAAAGCAGTTAGGGCTTGGAGTGGTTCATTTTGGTCAAAAACATTTAACGGAGAAACTTGTGGTAGAGCTATAAAAATGTATAATGAACTTAGAAGAAATGGATACCCAATAACTTTTCACGATCCTTATGAAACTTTAACAAATTATTTAGGTAGTGTGCCAGACGATAGTCTTGGATGTAAGTACTTTGATAGTGTAAAGGATGCAATAAGTATGATAGAAAAACAAAGTAAGAAAGGAGAATGATATGAAATTACCAATTATTGATTCAAAATATATTGATATGGATGTTATAAAAAAAAGATTTGGCATTGATACAAAATGGGACTATTATAATGTGGAAGAGTTCATAAAAAAATATGGAAAAAAAGTTTATGATAGAATTAATAGAGAAAAACTTATAAGTGTAGATTTGCAACTTCGCCAAGATTTGATTAGGCAATACATGTGCATTGATATAGATAAAATATTTATGAAATATGGTGAAGAAAAGGTTATAAATTTTGTCAATAAAATTTCTAAATATTATGTTGATAGTATATTTTTTAGGGGCTTTTCTTATTCAAACGATAGTTATGGCAAACTATCTTATGAAGTGAAAAAGAAATTTTATGATTTAAGTTTATCTGTTGATGAAAATTTAAAAGAAAAATATTCTATAAAAGAATTTTTAAAATTATGTAGAGTATGTTTTGATGCAGCTCCAGTAAATATTTATATAGATGAGGTATCAGATTATTATATTTATGCAAAAGAAAATGATTTTAAGATAAGCGACGATTATAGAGTTTTAAATGCAATTACAGACCCTGAAAAAATAGGAGTTATAAAAGAACCTGATGTATTAAACAATGTTAAAGAATTTTCTGAGATAAAATATTATGATTATACAAATGCCTTTCAAATTAAAGGGTCATCGTTTAATCTTATTAAACAGAAAGGTGCATATAAGTTTGAAATAAATAAGTGGTATTTGCCAGACCTTACAAGGGGAATACTTATGTATATAAAACTTAGAGAAAAAGGATACAATTTGACAGTTGATGCAGTAGAAGTTTTGAAAAAATATGAGAGATATAGTTTGGAAAGTTAAGATGTTCAAAATGCAAAAGAGATAGTGAATTTAAAATATGCAAATATTTGCATATAAACCATATTAAAATATATATGTAAGAAATTATGAAAACGGAGGTAAAAGATATGTTTGTAAAAGGAAAAATAAAATTTGGAGTAGATAAGAAAATAGAAGGTTATTTTGATAATAGTATTAATCAATATGTATCAGAGTTAAACCAAAAGTATAAAAAGTGTAGAAATAACATTGATGTAGAGTTTTTTTTGAAAAATGATGGAAATGTTAAAAATCTTAATAACAATGATGAATCTTTCGATGACATAATAAATAGTATATTAAATGAAGAAACTGAGAAAAATAATAACAAGAAGAGCACAAATAGAACTGCTACAGTTTTTTATATTGAATATTGTGCAAAAACCAATAGAGCCAATATTAAATTACAAGAAATAAAAGAAATCATCAACCAATTTATCATAAATTCTAATATAAAAATAGCTAATAGCAAAAATATTAGAATTTTAAGTCATAATGCCAAAATTGAAAAAGCAATAGATATGTTTGATAATCTTGTATATAACAATCCAAGTGCACTAAATAATTTTTATAAAGGATTACTCAATGAAAAAGATATATCGATTCTATCACAATTATTTTGTATTTCAGTTGATATAAAGAAAAAGAATTTATCAGAAATGCGATATAATAAAAATACAATATTTTCAAAGTTCAATCATATTTGTAAAAATGAAAAAATAAGAGAAGAAATTGATAGAATATTTACTATAAAAGATAATAAAAATATTCAGGGCTTACATTATTTATTTGAAGAAGAAGATTATGATGTAAGAACAAGTATGTATAAAGTTATTGCCAGTGCCCTATATTCTATGAACAGATTAAATAATCCATATTATTATGTTGTTGAAATTGATATAAATGATAAAAATTTTAATACAAATATGCTTTATTTAAAGACAAGACTAAAAATATCAAGAAATGATTTATATTTCTTTGAATTTATAAAAAAGACAGAATGTTCAAGAGATAATTTTTTTACTATGGATGGTAGTATATTTAATGATGGGTCTTCAGGGTTTTTTGATTTCATAAGGAGCAATCAGTTTATAAATACATTTGGATTTTATGTAGATAATGAATCAAAGCAAAATTGTCATGACTTAGAAGAAAAAGAGTTAATTGATAAATTATCATTTGTAGTATTTTCTAATAAACTAAATAAAGAAGCACAAATAACTTATATAAAAGATAAATTAAAGAAATTGAATCAAATGGATATGCTAAAGCCAATGCTTGATGTTATAGAATATCAAAATACTCAAGTCGATGGGCTAACAACATCTGAACTAGATGATTTTGTAATCTCTGTGCTTAAGAGTAAATATGAAAAAGTTTATAGACCTGCATATGAACACATTACAAAAGATATGACAAATGGTAATATGACTAAAAGGTTAATGGATATGGTAGGACTTACTAATCTTAAAAAAGCAGTGTCTGAAATGTGCAATAAAATTAATTTTAGAAATATAAAGGCAGATTTACTTCCAGTTACAAAAATACTTAATCAAATGGCTAATTATGAAAGAAATAATTGGATTTTGACAGGTGTTCCAGGTACAGGCAAAAGTACAGCAGCAGAGATACTTGAAAAAGTTATGTATCAAGAAAAAATCATCAAAAAGGATAAGATTGTAAAATATACTCCATCTAAAGTTGATGATAATATAGTTATGACACCCTTTGGTCCAATGAATATAAGTACTTCAAATGACTTGCATGAAAGTTTTATTGATAGTGTAGGAGGAGTTCTCATAATTGATGAGATTGGACATTTAACAAATGATGATAAATCTTTACTTTTACAACTTATGGAAGACTATAAAAGAGACGTATGTGTTATACTTTGTGGATATGAAAATGAAGCTAAAGCATTACTTAATTATAATCCAGGATTTAGGTCAAGATTTACTCACATAGTTAAAATGGATGAATATACGGTAAATGAATTGTTGGAAATTTTATTATTAAAACTAAAAGAAAAACATTTTAATGTGTCTGATGAAGCAAGACTTAAATTAGTTGAAGTTATAACCACAGTTAGAGAAGTTCCAAATTTTGGTCAAGCAAGATTTATGGAATCAATGTCTGATAAATTAATAGGTATCCATTCAAACAATAAATTAAAACAAATTGAAGAAATTATGGTTAAAGATGCTGATGGTAATTTATCAGAAGAAGATGTCTATAGAATTACTATAGAAGATGTAGAAAACCTACCGCTTGATGATATGCTTGGAGAAGAGTATAAACTTGCTAAAAATCATAAAGATGCATACTCAGAACTTCATAATCTTATAGGTTGTGCAGATGTTAAATTGGCAGTTGAAGAATTTGTAGCAAAATCAAAAGTTGACAAAATAAAAATGGACAGAAACCTTATAGATGGTACTTCATTTAATATGAATATGGTTTTCTATGGAAGCCCAGGAACAGCCAAAACAACTGTTGCAAGGCTTGTCGCAAAAATAATGTATGATAAAGGTATGATAAATAAGCCTAAAATCACTGAAGTAGGCTCAGCTGATTTAGTTGCAGCATATGTGGGGCAAACGGCAATTAAAACATCAATGGTATTTGAGGAAGCAAAAGGTGGAGTTTTGTTTATTGATGAAGCATATTCACTTGCAAATAAAGAAGCGGGTGGTTATAATCAAGAAGCTATAGACACTATTATTAAAGAGATGGAAAATAATAGAAATAATACTATGGTTATATTTGCAGGTTATAAAGATAAGATGGAAGAATTTATAAAATGTAATCCAGGCTTTAAATCAAGAATCTCAAAATATGTTGACTTCCCTAATTATAGTATAGAAGAGTTATTACAGATATTTAATAAACTTTGTAAAGATGGCGGGTACACATTGAAAGAAAGTGATAGAAAAAATATAGAGGATAGATTAAGCAAATATTTTAATGAGATAAAAGATAATAAGCAGTTCGGAAATGGTAGAGAATGTAGAACTATTTTAGAAAATGCTATTAACACACAAAGCAAAAGACTCATAGATATAGATAATCCAACAAATGAAGATTTAATGACTTTACAATTTGAAGATTTTGATTTTCTTAATAAAGATGAGAATTTTGATAAAAATAGCAATACAAAAATAGGATTTGTATCAAGCAACTAAATATATATTTCTTTGCATATACCAATAATATGTGGTAAAATATGTGTATAAAGGTACACATAAAAAGAAAAGAAAGGAATAAATATATGGTTGGAGATAAAAAGATTTTAAATTTGCAAATATTAAATATACTTAAGGAACATTCTGATTCAAAAAATCGATTGACACAATCTGATATTAAAGAGTATTTGGAAAAAGAATATGACCAAGTAGGCATCGATGGTAGAACTATTAATGCTAATATTGATATATTAAATGAATTCTTAAAGGATGTCATAGAATATAGAACGGAAAAAATGAAAAGTAAAGGTTCTACTATTGAAAAAAGGTATGACTATTATTTGATAAGAGATTTTGATGAAAGTGAATTGAGACTTGTGATAGATAGTATTTTATCTTCAAAATCCATACCTGAAAATCAATGTGAACAGTTAATTGAAAAACTTCGTAAAGAAGCGAGTTTAAGCTTTAAATACAAAAAGGACATGGTGAAAAAATATACATCTGGGTTAAAAGCAAATGAAGAAATATTTATGAGCATTGAAGTAATTGGTGATGCCATAGAAGAAAAGAAAAAAGTAAAGTTTAAATATTATGATTATAACATTAATAAAGAATGGGTAGCGAGAAAAGATAAAGATGGAAAAGATAAGATATATAAACTCACACCACTTAGAATGGTTGTTAATAATGGTCGATATTATTTGTTTGGAGTACCTGATATCTATGATGAATTATCAATTTATAGAATCGATAAAATTAAGAGTGCTAAAGTTGTTGATGAACCTGGTAAAAGTAAAGACAAAATAAAAGGCTTAAAAGAGGGGATGGATTTAGGAAAACATATAGCAGAACATATTTTTATGAATCTGGGTCCATCTGAAACAATAATATTTGAATTTAATTCTTGGTGGATATCTTCGGTTATTGATTGGTTTGGGAAAGATATAATGCTTAAAAAGAAAGATGATAATACTTGTATAGGAAGTGTTAAAGTAAATGTTAAATCATTTGAAAATTGGGCGATGCTTTGTTCTTATACAGGTGTAAAAGTAACATCACCAAAATCTGTTGCCGATGATATAAAAAAGAGAGCAAAAGAAATATCTAACTTGTATAAGTAGTTAAGAAAAATGTATATGAAACAATCATATACATTTTTTTGCATACAAAGTATGATATTATATATGTAAACCTATAAAAATGATGGAGGTATACATATGAGTAAAAAAAATACTAATATTGAAAACTTGGACACAGTAGTAGATAGAGAAAAAACATTTGATGAAATAATGGATGAGATATTGGGTGAAGATGACAAAAATATAAAATCTGACAAGGAAGAGTTTGAAGAAAAAATATTAGAAGTTTCTAAACCTTGCGATATTATAGAGCCAGAAAACTGTGTAGAGGAAATAGAAAATACTCAAATATATAAATTTTCTGATGATGCAAGAATTGGTCTTTTTAATGGTTTTTCACTTGATACAGGACTTGGTGATGGTTATAGAGAAAATACATTACTTCAAACTTCACACTGTTTAGAAATTACTGGTCATTTTAATACAAGTGATTTGAAAATTGAAAAACATCCTAATTCTGAAAGATTTGGACATCTTGAATTTATAGATAAACAAATGGTAAATAGTTTGGTCGTAGAAAATGTAGGATTGTTTGGTTCATTTGATGTAGCCATTGTATCTATACGTGATTCTACTTATGTTGAAATAAATTTAGATATAACAGATAAATCAAAATGTACTTACCTTTTAATTGATTCAAGATTTGATAGAGTTAGAGGCAAAATAAATATTTCAGATAATTTTTATAGCCAGTTAAATGTTGAGAATTTAAAATTTTTAATAAATGTAAGTAAAAATAGCACAGTAGAAATTTGTGTGGAAGGAATGCCTATATCTGATTATATCACAAAAGATGAAACAAATAAAAATATGAGTTTTGAATACTCTCGCATAAAAGATATGATATCAGAGACAAGAATAGAAGTGTAAAAATTTGTATGAAAGAAAAAAATTTTAAAAGTAAATATACAATATACATAAAAGATTTTAGTGAATGGATTACTGATTTTAGTTTTGAATATCAAATGTCTGATGGTTATTGTTTTCAAACAGGTCAATGGGATTCTGAAAAAAATGATTATGTAGAACCTCTTAAATTAACCATAGAAGAAGCTATATGGTGCATAGTTGATTGTGTGTCAAAATACAATGCATATAGATTTAAAATATATCCTGAAAAGGAGTTCTTGAAAGAGTATGAAGAGTTTAAAAAAATTAATCCTATAAGGTTTAAGGATATAGTTGACTGGAGTAAAGGTGATGGAGTTAATTTTGACAATATATTACAAGTGCCAAAGATTGAAAAGAGTGTAGATTTTGCTACTATAAATAGAATTACTTTTTGGGATTATGATTACAAAGATAAAGAAAAAGGATTAGTAACATATTATAGTTTAACTGCAAGTGACTATATGGAAATTCATTCGCAAAGCAAATTAAATAAGATTATTGAATGTAAAAGAACTGACCAATCTTATGAGTTTGAAAGAAGAGATAGATATTTTGCTTTAAGCACACCTATTATAAAATTTGAAGAAAAAGATAAAGGATATGTAATTGAAACGATTAGGTCAATATATACAGTTAAGAAAATAATAGAGCCAAAATTTCAAAATACTATAGATGAATTAAAAAAATATCTGCAAAGTGATGATTTTAATAAGTTAATTAAAGTTTGGGAGAAGAAGGAAATGGCATATGCAAAATAATTTTTTGGAGGTCTTATGTGGGCATATTTTACAACCATTAAAATGAAGAACATAGGAGATAAAAAAGCTACTAAAGAAATTACAAAATTGATGAGACATTGTGATGAAAACTGTACTTTAGTTAAATCATCTAAAAACAGTGTAAAATTTGTGTCTTATGATGTGTATTTTTATGAATCTGCTTTTGAACTATTGTCAAGAAAATATAAAAATCAAATGGTGGCAATATCTACAGCAAGTATTCATAATCCTTATTCAAAACAACCTGAAAGATTTGAAGATGTCTATTGGCATTATTATAAGGGCGGAAAAGAAATATTGAGATATGTAAGAAATGCTAATGGTAAGGATAAGTATTTTAAGGTTATAACAAAAGTAGCAGATTATGAAAGTTTAATTTTAGAAGCAAAAGTAAAAGATGTAATTGAATATTATGGAGATGGGAAAGATGTGCAGAAGTTTTTTAAGATTGAGGATATAAAAAAGAAAAACAGCAAAGTTAGTATTTCTTACTATGATTATATTTCAAAATATTGTAAAGAAGTTATGTGTATATTTGGAGACCCAGAAGGTAAAAGAGATAAGAGAATTACATTAGAAGAATTTGTTTCACACTTTGCAAAAGATGAGTTGATTGTGTTTAAGAGAGATTTTATGACTGAAAATAGAAAGTAAGATATATAAAATATTGGAAAACAGAGTGAAAGCGGAGGAAATGAGAATGAATATAAGAGAGAATAATGTTGAAGTATTTAATGATACTTTGAAAGTGATTGAAAATTCTGAAAGATTATCAAAATCAGTTGAAGATATTATTAAAAATCAAAAACTGATTTTAGAAAATGAAAAACTTAACATAGATAGTGTTAATAGAGATAAAGATGCGAAAGTAATATTATCTAAAAAAAGAACTTTAGAAGCAGCAAGTGCATATAAAGGCAAAAAAGTATGTGTACATAATTTTGCATCTGCAACCAACCCTGGAGGTGGAGTTACTAAAGGCTCAAATGCTCAGGAAGAATGTATATGTAGATGTACTGATTTATATTTGTGCTTAAATACTGATGAATATTTAGATAAGTTTTATGGAGAACATAGAAAGGCACATAATCCTATATATAATGATGATATTATTTATTCATCTTCGGTTGATGTATTTAAGACTGATAAAGTTTTGCCAGAACTTATGGATGAAAAGGACTGGTTTAAGGTAAATGTCATAACTTGTGCTGCACCAAACTTAAGACCTATTCCAAGTAATGAAATGAACCCAGATGCTGGTGACAAACAAGTAAAACTTACTGACGATGAGTACATAAAAATACTTGAAAAAAGAGTCAGAAAGATATTTGATGTTGCAGTATTTTATAATAATGATGTTTTGATACTTGGAGCATTTGGCTGTGGTGCTTTTATGAATCCACCAAATCTTGTAGCAAAAGTTTTTAATAATGTAATGAAAGATTATATAAGAAAATTGGAAGTTATAGAGTATGCAGTATATTGTAGAGATTTTGAAACTAAAAACTATGATGAGTTCTATAAGATTTTTAAATAATTATTTTTTATTTTCTTATTGATTATGATGATTGGAGTATAAAGTGTTATGGAAAATAATTTGACAAAAACAAGCAAATTTATAAGTTTAATTTTGAGGCACAAACCTGAAACCATAGGTATTGAACTTGATGAGCACGGATGGGCAAATGTTCATGAGTTATTAAAAGGTGTAAATATTGATATGGCTACTTTAGAAGAAATTGTAAAAAAAGATGAAAAAGGGCGTTATTCATTTAATGAAGATAAGACTAAAATAAGGGCAAATCAAGGACACTCCGTAAATGTTGATGTAGAATTACAAGAAAAAATACCACCTGACATACTTTATCATGGCACTGGAGAAAAATATGTAGAGAGTATAAATAGAATAGGACTTATACCAAAGACAAGATTATATGTACATATGACAGAAGATTTAGTGCTTGCTAAAAAAACTGGTGAGAGACATGGTAAACCAGTTATATATGAAATAGATGCAAAAGCAATGGCTAAAGATGGGATTAAGTTTTATAAGTCTATCAATAATGTGTGGCTCACAAAAAAAGTTGATACAATATATTTGAAAATAAAGGAGTAATGGTTCTATTATGATAGATATTTATAAATATATTAATTCAAAAACTATTGAAATGTATTTAAGAAAAATCAAATATAGATTTACAACTTTACAAGCTCTATGGATTATATATCAATCAGATAAAATTAATTTGATTGAAAAGCAAAAAGTATATCTTGATATAATGAAAGAGTATGATAATTGTGAGTTTGTAAAAGATAAATATTATGTGAAAGATGTTTTTAAAGAAGTAAAAAGTTATATTGATAAACAAAATAAAGATATTACTAAATTTATACATAATAATAAAAATGAGTATTATACATTTAAGACATACTATGAAGACATAGATTGTGATAGTAGCACTATGTTTACTTCGTATGAAAAGATAACTAAACATTTGAAGAGATATAGAAAAAAATCAAAGTACGAAATTACTACTTGTAAAGAGTGTGATAAATATGTGATTGAGAAACATATTATTGAAGATTCTGACACACATGGATATATAGTTCTTGATAAAAAAGCAAATATAGTAGATATTTCTACTGAAGATGAGAAAATGAGTATATTTATGGAATTATATTTGAGATTTCCTATACCATTTAAAAGTGGCGATTTAGTTTGTTTTGCTACTGATGAAAAAAAAGAGCCATATGTTTTTATTGAAGTTTGTTATGAGAATCAAAGAATTGAAGACAAATACTTGGATGGCTTTGATATGTGTGTTCGGTGTCTATCTATACATGAAAAAGGATATATAGAAAATGAGCATTATAACAATTATATGAATTTAGAATATTATAAAGAACCAATTAAACCAAGATTTAAAAGGTTAAAGGCTATAAGTTCATATCTCAAAGGTAAAATACCACTTGATTTATTACTTAATGTTAATACAACTATGTTTATACAAAATCAGATTGATGGATATAAAGATGCAATACCATATATAGAGAAAATAAAAAAAGATGCTGGGATTTAAAAACTCATATACAAATTTTTGCATATGATATATAAAATAATATATATAAATGAAAGTAAAATTTTAAATATGTGGAGGTGACTAAATATGGAATTCAAATCAAATTTATTTTCACTTTATGTACCAAAAAGTGATGGAGTATCATTTAACATTGTCAAAGAAGTAGATGGCAAAAAATATTATTTATGTACAGTAGATTTTGACCAAAAAGAAAATGTATTTATTTGTGACTGGAAACTTTCTACTGATGCAAACTCGGATGAAATCAATCATAATAGTGATTTTGAGGATTTTCAAATATACAATATGCTAAAACTTAGAAAAGTTAAATTGTATATTGATGATAATTCAGGAACAGACCAAAGCATACTTCAAGAAAAAGCAAGATTACAACTTAAAACCATGCTCACAAATGCAGATACAATTAATGCAGAACTATTTGAAGATAAAAAATTAATAAGAATTAATTGTAAGTTTGAAGATAAAAATATTGAAGCATTTATTGTAATTGATTCTGATAATTTTATTGGATTTATAAATAAGTTTTCAGATGATGTGCAAGTAAAAATCTTTGAAGAAATATCAAAAGACAAGTTTAATAGTAAACTTTATGATGATATATTAAAGAAATCAATAGAATCTTATTATAAAAATTTTAATTAATAATATTTAGAGTAATATAATTAAATTTAAAACTATTGTATTAAGGATGTATATCAATGAATCATAAAAACACAAACTTCGATTTTTATCGTCTTAATGTTAAGATGAAAAGATTAGTTAAAGGAAAGTTGTATTATCAGTTGTATGATTACTTAAAATTTAATGATAATTATGATATTGATATTGAAGAACTTGGCGAAAATGAAGTTCAATTTAGTTCTTCAAGTATAAAAATATTTGATAATTTAGAAAATGCACTTTGTAAGTTTTCAAAAGAATATCCAAATCAAATTATAATATTTGAAATTATAGAAAATAAGAATGGCATAAGCGGATATTATCTTGTAAAATTAGTAAATTCATATATTAAGAATGATGATATTGTAGTAGATATGTATTTGATTGAGAAAAAAGAAAGATGGGACAAAATAGCCAATGTTATAAAATTTTACAACTGCGATAAATACAAAAAAACTAATACTTATAAATACATAATAAAAAATGCTGGAAAACTTTTGCATACTGCATTAACAACAGTAAAAAATGTTATAAAAGATAATAGTTTTATGGTTGATATTATTAAGCAAAAAGTATTAAATAGCAAATCTGATGTAGAAAAGATTTATTTTCTCAATTATCTAAATAATGAGTGTGGTGGTCAAGGAAAATGTGCATTTAATAATTTAACTGATTTTGAGCCTGCTTATTATGGGTGGAACCCTGTATTTCAAGATGGTAGGATGGAACTACATATTCCCACCTTTATACAGTTTAAAACATATTAAGTTATATTACCCTGAACAAGAGCCAGGCTTTAGAGATTATAGCATAGAATCTATATTTAGAACTTTGAAGTATGGGTTATTGAGAACGGATGAGTATGATAGACTTTCTAAAGATTTAGTAAAGGACTTATATTATGAATAAAGTAAAAATTTGGCTTGATGATGTTCGCCCTGCACCCACTGGTTACAATTGGTGTAAAAGTGTAAATGAGACAATAAAATACATTGAAGATTGTGAAAACAAAGGCTTATCAATAGACTTACTTGATTTAGACCACGATTTAGGCGAGTTTTATACCGATGGTGGCGATGGCATAAAACTTGTTGACTGGCTGGCTGAAACTAAAAGGTTTTACAAAATCAATCTTCACACTATGAATCCTGTAGGCAGAGATAATATGCAAAGGGAAATTGATAGATATTGGAATAAATAAATTTATAAAATGAATATTTATAGGGAACCTCTGCTGTGCATAAGAAGTTCTAAGCAAACAAGTTTGCAAGAACTTCTGCTATAAAAAGGAGCATTTTTGAAAGCTTGCTTTCATAAAATGCGATGAATTTAAGGTTCCAGCTGGGCACACACTCGAAAAACGGAGTTTTTTGAGGTGTCCTATATAGTGTAGCAGTAAAAATATATGTCAAATATGTTTAATATTTTAAATTTAATACCATCAAAAGCAATTAGAGATTATCTGATAAGCATCAATTATAAATTTGATGCAAAAACTGCTTTTGGCATTATATGTAAATTTGGAGAACATCTAAATAAAAAACAGCTAAGAGAATATTTAAAATTAATTATTGATAATTGTGATGATGAAAAACTGTTTGACTCTAATGGTATTCAGTATGATTGGGCTGTAAATGCTGGTTATGTTGAATTGAAATGTCATAATTTTATTAGAGAGATTATAGAAAGAATTGACTCTATCAATGATGAAAAAATTGTATTGTGGAAGGTTTTTCCTGATGGTCTTCCTCCAGAAACTTTTGGATTTTCAATACCTCTTCCGTTTAGAGAAGGAGATATTCTTTATTTACATTTTCCTAACAATTATAGTGAAACAAAAGACATTATAGACAAACCTCTTTTGGTAAGGCTGTTTAAGAAAAATAGTACATCTAATGTGATTGATGCTAAAGTATTTACACGTGATTTTACTTATTTCAAATATGATAATTGTTGTGATGCGGTAGTTGAGCACGGTATGGAAGGCAGATATGGTTTGAATTACTGGGTAGATATGATTTATAGTTTTGAATATTATAATGGGGATTATAACGATAAAAGTTTAATACTAAAAGAAATGAGTAAAGTATGTAAAAATAATAACCTTGATAAATTTATAAATACAAACAGATCAAAAATTTTGACTATTGCGAGAAAATCTTTGTGCAAGATAAAATTAGAGTTCCAGAGTGTGGAGGTAGAGAAATTGAAGAGTTTTTTATTATATAATTATAGTGAGGAATGAGTTATGAGAACATATGCAACGATAAGATTCAAAAATGTCAT
>CADCOW010000246.1 GCA_902803205.1 uncultured Eubacteriales bacterium
ATTCTCTAAATTTTGCAAATAATTTGTTTTCAAATAAAAAACTGGGTTATATTTATATTTTTTAACCCAGTTTGTCTACGGTCTGAGGCGGACATTGTCCGCCTTTATTTAAAATATTATATTTTTTATTTAAAATAATTATTCATTATTATAAGAATTAAATTCTGCATCTCCATTAGTATCATGTGCACCTTCACCTAATACAACCCTATTTATTTCTTCCATAGCTTTGTCAAAAACTTCTTCATTACTTAATTCTTCTTTTTTATTATCATCTTTATTTTCTTTGTCATCTAAATATTTCTTTTTTTCACTATAAGATTTATTCTCATTTTTTATTGGCTCATCATTTAAATCTTTATTTTCACTATTATCATTAGTCTTTTTATTCTTAAAAAATACTGCTTTTATAATAGAATATAAAATAATTTCAATTAATATTACAACAAGTGCAAATATAATCCAAGGTATATTTATAAATATATATGCTGCGACTTTTTTCAAAAATAACTTTACATCATCAACTGTTTTAAGTAACTTTTTATTAAGAGTTTCTTTTGAAAAATCATTTTCATTTGCTTTTGTATCAGTTAAATCTTTTACTTCAAAAATACTTATATCTACTCTTGAATAATTTATTTGTTTATCATAATTCTTAATTCTTTTATTTATACTCTCTATATTTGCTCTTACTTCAGATAACTTATCTTCAACTTTTATCATCTCATCAACACTTTTAGCCTTTTTAAGCATCTCATTTAAGTTTTCTTCTTCTATCTTAAGACTATTAAGTTTTGATTCAGAATCGAAATAATCTTCAGTAATATCTGAAATACTTTCTTGTTTAAATGTAATATTTAAATTATCACCAATTTTACCAAGAAAACTATCAAGTTTATCACTTGGAATTCTAATAGAGTAAAATGCATTCTTCTTATAATTTTTTGAACTTATGTCTCCTGTATCTATATAAGAGTTATCAATAACACCATTAAAATTTAATACATAATTTTTTAACCATTCAATTGAACCATCAAAATCTTTTGTTTCAGTATTTAAACTAACAGATTTAATTATTTTCCTATCATTTGAATCTATTGTGGCAATATCTTCAAAATCACTATATTGAGATGATACCATTGCCATTTTTGCATTAAAACTTGCAAAGCCATTACTATTATCATATGACAAAGCCTCTGTAGTTTCATAAATAGTTTCATTCTCATTTGATTTTTTTTGTTTCACATTATAGACATTGCAAGAGAATAATGATAAAATAGTTATGATTGTTAAAATTATCAAACTTATTTTTTTTATATTTTTCATAAATACCTCCATGGAGTTAATATATGTCTAAAAAATTTAATAATATTTATTTATACTTATTTTCTATATCACTTATTTATTTTTTACTTTTTACTGCATTTTATTTTGTATGTTTTTTTGATAAAAATGGACTATATAATCAAGTTATCAAAATGAAAACCTATAATAATCTTCCATTTAAACTAAGTGATTTTGATTTGAAAAATCTTTGTTATGAACTTATGAAATATATTTCACTTAGATTACCATTCCTTGAAACGAAGGTCACAATAAATGGTGTATTAACTGACTTTTATAGTATACGTTCAAAAATACATATGGGTGATGTTAGAAACCTTATTATGTATTTTAGAAATGGTTGTTTTATCTCTATTATTATTTGTATATACTCACTTTTCAAAATAATAAATATTGAAAATGTAATAATTAAACTAAAAAATGCTTATATCAAAACCTTAATTGCAACTTTTATTTTTATATTTTTTATAGTAGTTTTTGCTTGTTTAAATTTTAATTTATTTTTTACAAAATTTCACGAAGTATTATTCACAAATGATTTATGGCTACTTGACCCTAATACTGATTATATAATATGTCTTCTTCCAGAACAATTATTTATGACATATGGTATCAGAATAGTCATCGCTATGATAATTGCTATTTTGCTTCCTGTTTTTTGTCTTCAACTTTTGTCAAGAACTCAACTTCACCAAGAAGCCAAATAACACCCCTAAATCTTCTACCAGGAAGTGGCTCTCCCTCTAAATCATTTTCATTTATCATAAGATTAAATTGTAAACCCATAGCATCAACTCTCATCTCAACTAAAGTTTCACCGGTAAACTTATTCTCTTTTCTATTTACACTTATTATTTCTGCAACAATTTGATACTTATCACATTCTATTCCATAAGGAACTATACTTGTCTCTACAATTGAATACAAATCTTCATTCTTAAGTCTCATTTCTTGCTCACCTATTGGATCTCGTGGAAGTTTTATTCCTATTCCTATACTCAAAGCCTTACCACCTATTCCATCAGAAAAATCATCCATATCACCAATAAGTCGAGTTGTTATAGGATGTTCATCTATATAGTCATCTACACTATCATCATCTTCATTTGTATATTCATCAATATCTTGCTCATCATATTCTTCATTTATTTTTGACTTATCTGCAAATTCATTCCCAGACAATTCTTTTTTATCTATTGGTAAAATTATTCTACCACCTATAGAAAGTGCAGATAAAAATATTCTATCTATTTTTATGTCCATAGGTCTAAAATTTTTAATCAAACTATTATAGACATTTCCATTTGTAAGATAAAATATGAGAGCAATCCCCATACGATAATCATCAATTATTCCTGCATACGAATCTTTATCACTATGTCTTTCTATAGTACATTCCTGTATAAGTGTGTAGTCATATCCTTTAAGATATGGATAATAAAAATCCATAAGTGCAAGTTGATTCTTCTCTTGTTCACCAATAACCGACACTCCAGCCCCTTGACACACTTGTATATTATACTGTCCACATAGTCTCATATCTTGAGAAATGTATGTACTTATTAAATTTTCATCCTTAAGATTTTCTTTAAAAAAGTCATCTATTTGTGACTTTTTTTGAAAATTACTAAATCCTACTGCTCTTAAATACTTATGCATTTTTTCTCCTAATTTATAAATTCTTAATTTTATTAATAATCTAATTTTAATCTTCTAAACTTACTACAATCTATCAAATGACTAAAAAATATTTTAAACATTCTGTTATCATTAATTAATTTCAATTTTTCGATTTTCAAAAGTTGTTTGATTCTTGCTTCCAGTTTAGAAGCATTACTTCTTGTATCTGTTTTCCACAGTGCTACTATTTTTTCTGGTTTATGACTTTTTGTAAACTTGGCACCTTTTTTTGAATTATTTATTTTTTTATGTTCATTAAATCTTCTTTTATAATCTGTTGTAATTCCAGTATATAATATTCCATTTACGCATTGCAAGATATATATATAATATTTATTGTCATTCTCTTTCATAACAAACTCTATTCTATCAATTTCATAACTATTTTAAGCTGTCTTTAAATCTTTTTATAATTACTTTATTTATATTTTTCAAGTAAATATTTCTGAACTGAGGTAATTACATTTGCACCATCTGAAGTGGCTGTTATAACTTGCCTTAATTGCTTCTTTCGTATATCACCGATTGCAAATATTCCACCTATAGATGTTCTACAAGTTTCATCAGCAACAATATATGAATTTGACATTTCAACTTTATCTTTTAATAGTTCTGTATTTGGATTTATCCCTATACCTACGAAAACTCCATCCACAGTAAGTTCTGATAAAATTATATCATCTTTATGCTTATACAATATACTTTCTATCTTATTTTCACCAATTATATTCTTAACTAATACACTATATATAATCTCAACATTTTCTATATTCTTTACTTCTTCTTGTAAAATTTTTGTTGCTCTTAAAAAATCTTTTCTAACCAATAAATATACTTTTTTAGCAATTCTTGATAAATATATTGCATCCTCTACTGCAACATCACCTCCACCGATTACTGCAACTTCCTTATCTTTAAAAAATGCTCCGTCACAAGTGGCACAATATGACACACCATTACCTACGAAATCATCTTCTCTATCAAAGCCACCTTTTTTTGGATTTGCTCCTGTTGCAAGTATTATTGTTTTTGTCTCATATACCTTTTCCTTAGTCTTCACTTTTTTTACATCCAAATTGAAATCAGTTATTTCAATGACTTTTTCATCAACAATTTTAACTCCTATTTCTCTTGCATGTCGTTCTATATTATCATATAATTCTTGTCCAGATATATTATTAAATCCTGGGTAATTACATACTTCATATGTATTACATATTTGGCTACTAACTGCATATTTATCACGAAAAACTAAAGCATTTAAACATGCTCTATTAGCATAAATACCAGCTGTTAATCCTGCTGGTCCTGCTCCAATTATAATTGTATCATAAATCATAATTCTCCTTTTATATTAAGAAACTCTATACCAACCCATTATTGATTTCTATAATTTCTCCAGTTGCATATTTTTTATCTAATACTATATCATATATTTTTTCAGCAATTTCATAAGCACTTAACATTCTATCATTATCCAAGGTTTTTACAAACTCATTTTTTTCTTCTTCACTCAAATAATTATTCATATCAGTATCTACTGCGCCAAGTGCAAATGCTATAACATCTACTCCTAAATAATTAAACTCTTTTGCAAGTGATTTTGTTAAAGTATTTATAGCACCTTTAGTCATAGAATAAATTGACTCCATAGATGCACCAAGTATTCCCCACATAGAAGAAATATTTATTATTACCCCTTGCTTTGCTTTTAACATTTTTTTACAAACTAACTTCGTCGTTAAAAATGTATAATCAATATTTGAATAAACTATTTCTTTATATCTATCATAACTTATATCTTGAAATAAATTATAATCACATTTACCAGCATTATTTATCAATATATATATATCATTTGGCAGGTCACATTCCTCAAGTAAACCTTGTTTTAATATAACTTTTCTACTGTATTTAGTAACTATATCATTTTTAATATCATTTAAAAGTTTTATATTTTTTTCACAAGTAAGTACCAAATCATAACCATTATGAGCAAACTTATATGCGAGTGCTTTTCCAATACCTCTACTTGCACCAGTAATTACCGCAAACATTTATACTCCTTCTTTAAAAATTATACTATTTCAATTAAAATATATGTAATAATTCAATCAATATTTTTATTATAAAAATGAGCATAACTGTAATCATAATTGGTCTTGCAACATCCACACCTTTTTTTAAAAAAAGTTTAGACCCCATATAATTTCCAAGCATATTACATACTCCAGCAACAAGTCCCAGACTCACAATTACTTTTCCAGACATTAAGAAAAGTGCAAGTGCTCCCATATTTGTTGCCCAATTTATAGCTTTTGCAGTTCCATTTGCCTCTTTAATATTCATTCCTACAACTTTCACAAAAAATATCATAAGAAATGTTCCAGTTGCTGGTCCATATAAGCCATCATAAAATCCCATCATCGCAGAAATAAATAATGATAAGGAATATACACTTTTAGTAAGTTTAATTTCACCTATAGTTTTAGACTTAAGTGTTTCTTTATTTAAAACCAATAACAAAGTAAGTGGCAGTGCAATAAGCATAAATATTTTAAGGTAAAATTCTGGAATCATCATTTGAACTTTTGCACCAAATGATGAAAAAACTATCGCAGTTATAATACAAGGTATGGCAAGTTTTAATTTTATAAAACCTTTTGCAAAATAGTGTCCTGTAGCAACAGTAGCACCCATACCTGCAGATAATTTATTTGTTGCAGATGCCGTAACTGGAGGAAGCCCAGCTATTAAATATCCAGGAATAGAGATAAGTCCTCCACCACCAGCTATTGAATCAACAAATCCAGCTAAAAATACAAGTGGACAAGCTATTAAAAATGTCATTAAATTTAGTTCCATACTATGACTTTATCCTTTTATATGCTTCATTATAGTTTTCTTCAAAATTACCAAGGTCTTTATATATTTCATATCTATCTATATCATCAAGATTTGGAAACATTGCTTCATTATTTACAAAATCTTCCCCATCTCTTTTTTTTATCATATCAATTGTTTTTATATTTGAAATGCCATAATGCATCTCATCAAAATTCAGTAGTGCAATATCAGGTTCAAGCATAAAGTCAATCCATTTTTTTGCAAGAGTTGGATTACTCGCGTTTTTAGGTATTACCCAAGCATCAATAGTAAAATTCACACCTTCTTCTGGTAAAATATACTCATACTCATATCCATTCCCTGCGCCTTGCTCTTTTATATATTCTACTTCTCCACTATACATTACAGCTATAGTTCCATTTCCTGCTACCATCTTATCTCTTAAATCATCTATCATATATGCATTAACAAGAGGTTTCTGTAAAATTAAATCATCCGTTGCCTTGTCAAGTTCATTTTGATTTGTAGAATTTAATGAAAAATTATTTTTCTTAAGCCCAACCATAAGTAAATCTCTCATAGCATCTTGCATAAGCAGTTCACCTTTATATTCTTGATTCCACATATCTGACCATTTAACTGGGTATGGTAAATGTTTTCTATCTAACTCTGTTTTATTATATATTAGCCCGAGTGTTGAGTGAACATATGGCACAACATATGAATTATTCTTATCAAATTTACTAATAATCTTTAAAATTCTTTTATCTATATTTTCATAATTAGATAGTTCTTTTATATCATACTCATAGAGCATATCTTGGTTAATCATCTTTTCTATCATATAATCAGTAGGACAAAGCACATCATAAGTCCTTGCACCAGATGATACAACTGCATACATTTCTTCATTTGTATCAAACTCATCATACACCACTTCACAGTTATACTTATCTTCAAACTTTCCTATAACAGATTTATCA
>CADCOW010000247.1 GCA_902803205.1 uncultured Eubacteriales bacterium
CTCTAAATTTTGCAAATAATTTGTTTTCAAATAAAAAACTGGGTTATATTTATATTTTTTAACCCAGTTTGTCTACGGTCTGAAATAAGGAGATATATTCTCCTTATTTTTTTGATTTAAGTTTCTTTCTTATACTTGCTATTTCTCTTATTAAGGTTTCAGTTTTTTCCCATCCAAGACAGGGGTCAGTAATTGATTTGCCATATACACCTTCATCAATTTTTTGATTACCATCTTCAATGTATGATTCTATCATAAGTCCCTTAACAAGTTTTTTAATTTTTTCATTTTCAGTTGTTGAATGTAAAACTTCTTTGGCAATTCTTATTTGTTCTAAATATTTTTTACCACTATTTGAGTGGTTACAATCTATGATAACTGAAGGATTTTTAAAATGTTCTTCATCATATAGATTTGCTAAAAATATAAGATTCTCATAGTGATAGTTTTCATGTGATTCACCATGATGATTTACATAGCCTCTAAGAATTGCATGAGTGAGAGGATTACCTTTTGTAGTTGCTTCAAAACCTCTATATATAAATGTGTGTCCACTTTCTGCAGCTTTTATAGCATTTAGCATAACAGATATATCTCCTGAAGTTGGATTTTTCATACCAACTGGTAATTCTATACCACTCGCAGTAAGTCTATGCTGTTGATTTTCAACAGACCTTGCACCGACTGCAACATATGAAAGAAGATCAGATAGGTAACTATGATTTTCAGGATATAACATTTCATCTGCACAAGAGAAGCCTGTCTCAGTTAAAGTTTTAAGATGGATTCGTCTTATGCCTATAATTCCTTTAAGCATATCAGGTGCTTCATTTGGATTGGGTTGATGAAGCATTCCCTTATAACCCACTCCAGTAGTTCGTGGTTTATTTGTATATATTCTTGGGATGATTACAATCTCATCCCTAACAATATCTTCATCAGCAATTTTTCTCAATCTTTTAATATAATCTATAACAGCGTCTTCTCTATCAGCAGAACAAGGTCCAATTATAAGTAGAAACTTATCAGACTCATTTGTAAAAATTTTTTTAATTTCCTCATCATTTGCTTTTTTCTTCTTCGCAAGTTCATCAGATAAGGGATACATACTTTTTATTTCTTGCGGTGTTGGCAACTGCCTATTAAAAGTAATATTCATATTTTCATCCTCTCATTTATTATGTCATTTATATATTCCCACATAATTATACCACATTCCATTTAAATTTGGGGACGGGGTATAATATTTATGATTTGGGGACACCCTTTAAAATATGAATAAGATAAATTATTTGAAAATCTTGAATTTTATGCTATAACTTATAATTATAGTCCCTATAATATGCCTAATTTATTATTTGCATAAATTTAGATAATATGTTAATATTTATTCATAATTTTAAAAGGTGTAAAGTTATGCAAAAAATAAACAGTATAAACTCAATAGTACTTTTGGTGAGCCTTTTATTAGGCCTTATTTTTGTTGTGAGTTTATAACTGTTATGTCCAAAAACTATTATATAATTATTTATAAATAGCGATCAGACTAACAGTCCGGTCGCTATTTTTTAAACATAGTGCTTATGAGTTAAAATTCTAAAAGGAGACAAAATGAAAATAGCAAACAAATATAAAAAACAATATTTTGAAGTAAAAGATGCTAAGAGAAAGTGGGCAAAAAAAACTTTTATAGATAAACCACCTATTTGGTGTTCAGTAGATTTACGTGATGGAAATCAAGCATTAATTGTACCTATGAGTCTTGAAGAGAAGTTAAAGTTTTTTAAACTTCTTGTGGATGTTGGATTTAAAGAGATAGAAGTCGGATTTCCAGCAGCATCTGAAACTGAATATACATTCCTTAGAACTTTAATTAAAAATAATATGATACCAGATGATGTGACTATTCAAGTATTAACTCAAAGTAGAGAACATATTATAAAAAGAACTTTTAAAGCTTTGGAGGGAATTGGAAATGATAAAGCAATTATTCATCTTTACAATTCTACTTCACTTGCTCAAAGAGAACAAGTTTTTAAAAAG
>CADCOW010000248.1 GCA_902803205.1 uncultured Eubacteriales bacterium
AAGGCAAGTGGTGCTGAAGTAGGCGCAATAATGGGAACTTTAGACACATTAGGTCAATGGTATGTTGATAATGTATATACATATCTTGCAGGGAATTATGGGGCTTATAGGAATGGAAGAAACTTAGCTTATTATGATGATGATAACGATGGTTCAGCCGAGTCTTATCATTTCCCTGTTGATGATACAGAATATCATGATAATTTTATAGCAAGATTTAATGAGAAATATGCTGAGGCAAATGGTGAGGACATATTAGATAGTAATGGCAATATAATAAGAAAATCAGTTAAAACCAAACGAAAAGAAAATATAGAAAGTAAGAGTAATGGTAATTTTAGTGAAGACTATTTAGGTAGTGATGTTATCAATGGTAGTAACATAGATGAGAATTGGAATGCTTTTGAATTATGCAAGAGAGATAACAGAGGAGCAGCAACAATTATTAATGGTGAAAATGTAATAAAAGGAACTAATGAAAGAGGAAGCTATAAGTGTGAATTATTAGGTGGAAATACTGCAAAAGACGATTGTAGTTCATTCACAAGCGAAGTAATATGGTTGTTTATACAGAATAATAAGATAGGTAATTATCAAAATTACACACGACCAAGTTATTGGGGGTCGTCACCATTTAATGAGACAAAAGAAACTCTTGAAAATAAAAGTGATGCTTATAAGAATACTATGCCAGTATATAAATTAGAAGCATATGGCTTTAAACAGTACACGGCATCTATGATTGTTGAAATTAATAGAAATGATAAGTTTGAACTTCAACCTGGTGATTTGCTGTGCACTTCTAGGCATGTAGAGTTTTATAAAGGGGAACCTAATTCTAATTCATTTGGATGGGGTAATGTTCATAATAGCTATGATGAAAATACTGGGTATACTTTTACAGCAAATGAAGATGGAACATTTACAGAATCTGGAAGTATGGGTAGAATTTATAGTGTTATATATCGTTATGTAGGGTTAAATTAGGTGACTGAGATGACATATAAAAATTCTGATGATAGAAAATATATTAATAAAGAGAATATAAAAAAGGTAGTAATAATTCTAGTGGTTTTTGCCGTAGTATTTTTGATAGTAAGAGCTTGTAACAATGCATTAACTGATACAATAAGAGAAGATATAAACAAAGAAACGACCATAACTGCAACAAAACAAGAGAAAGAAAAAATTGATTTGAATAAACCATTCAATTATTACAATATAGAAACAAATGAAAAATTGCAAGATTTAATTACACGAGTTATTTTATTTGTAAAGCCAAAAAAATTACAAAAATTCATTGATGTAAGTACATTTTCGATAAGGCATGATTGGAATAAATATAATAGAATATATGATTATTTTAATACATTATTAGATATTGCATATCAAAATTTATTGAGACAACTTCTAAGGAATAAAGTAAATTATGATGAAGCACCACTAACGGAGCATTTTAAAGAGAAGTTTAAGGATGGCTATTTAGGAGAGTATTCATATTTATGTAAAGTTGGTGGTTGGACTAGTTATGATTTTGAGAAGAAATATTTTGTATTAAGTGAATATAAAGGTGAATCGCAAGATGATTATTACTTTAATTTTTCATTGGATGACGAAGGCAATTTAGATGATATAGTACTTGAACATATTGAACAAATATATGATGAGCACGGAGTGTATATTGCTAAAAAGGATTCTAAATTAATGAATAAAGAGAAAGATATAAAACTAATATTAAGTCAAATATTGTTAAGTGAAGATCAATATGTATTTGAGGGAGATGCAGGATATGATTATAGAAAAGACCCACAATCGAGATATAATAGATTTAAAGAGTTTGGCTTAACAGATAGATTTAGAGAGTATTATGCTTCATTAAACGGTAAAGGTTTTATAGATGATATAATATCTGATAGTGATACTATAACTATTGAAAATATAGATATTAAGAACAAAAATGCAAAAGTAAAATTAGGATTTTGGAAAAGTAAGGAAAATAAATATTATGATATTACTTGGGAAGTTGATGATATGTATAGGTTAGATACTGTTGAAGTAAAACCAACATTAAATCATGAAGAGAAGAAGTAGTAAGAATTATATCTTAGAGTATAATATTTATAGATTTTTCATAAAAGTTATGTTATAATCT
>CADCOW010000249.1 GCA_902803205.1 uncultured Eubacteriales bacterium
AAATATTATAGTAATAATAATTAATAAATAATGAATATATTTAACATTTTATAAATATTTTAGAGATTTTAATGTACTTAAGTTATAAGAGTTTAATAATTGGAGAAATATGATTAGTAAAAAATTATGTTTAGTAATTTCATTTAATAAAACTATTGATGCGATGACTGTTGAAGAGTATTGTTTAAAGAATAATATTTCTGGACGTCTTATCCCACTTCCTAAAGAAATTTCTGCAGGCTGTGGTCTTGCATGGAAATGTGAGATAGATAAAAAAGATGAAATGATTAAAACATTAAAAGAGTTAAATATAAATTATGATAAAATTGTTGAGTTAATGATATAGTTTTCATAATTTATTCACAAATAAATTATATAATAGGTATTATGAAAAAAGAGTATTGTAAATATTGTGGGTTAGAACTTGAAAATGGCATGTGTACATGCGATGAGTTTTTTAGTGTATTAAAATCAAAAAGAAAAGTTAGTGAAACTTTGATTTGTGATACTTGCAAAAAGAAAATTGATGAAGATGCTAAGTTTTGTCCTTACTGTGGAGTTATACTTGGTGTAAATGGAAATGATATTGCCTTACAAAAAGAATTAAAAGGAGAGAATGCACCTGATGTTCTTGAGTATTATAGTGCAAAAGATTTAAAAGAGGGAAAAAAGGTATATAAGAGAGAGTCAGGAATTAGAATTTTGTCTATTGTAATGATAGTTATGGCAATATTTCTATATTCTTTTATGACATATATATATCCATATATAAAGAAAAGAGTAGAAGATGCAAAATTAAAAAATGAATTATTAAATTCAGAAACTACTGAATATTTAGTTGAAAGTACTTTAGATACTAACTTAAATATAGCTGAAAGTTCATATATAGAAGAAACCAAAAATGAAAGAATTAGTTTAAGAGATAAATGGGTAAACCAAGATGGCTTTTTTTATGCATATGATAAAAATGGAGATCCAGTAGTAGATGATTGGGTGACAGAAACAGATGAAAATGGTATTGAACAAAAATATTATTTTGATATAGATGGCAAATTGGTAGTAGATTCTTGGATAGATGGTGAATATTATGTAGGCTCTGATGGAGCAATGCTTAAAGATACTGCAACTCCAGATGGTGCATATGTAGATGAAGATGGAAGAGTTTTAGTTCAGCAACTTGATGCGATTCCTGTAGAAATTGAAACGCATGTATATTATGAGTCGCCAAATAGTGAAGCAGAGACAGTTGTAGCTTCAAAGCAAAAATCAAGTAATAGTGGAAATATTAAAGGTGTTGATCAAAATGAATCATACGAATTATATATAAAAAATATAATCCAAAAAAGAGAGACTGTAACAAAAGGAAATTTAAGATGTAATATAATTTATTATGTACCTGTGATTGTAGGAGCAAAAGAAAAAGAAGTAAAAAATGTAAATGATGCTATAAATAATTCATTTGAAGAGTTTAAAAATGTATTGGTAAATGAAGCAAATTCTGCAAGTGAACTTCCAAAGTCAATTATTTTTAATACTGTTGAGCAAAGAACAGTAAATAGTAATAGAATGAATATAATTGTTCATGGTAAGGTTAGCCCAAGAAAAGGTTTAACTGAGAAAAGAAAATTTAGATTTGTTTATGATAGAAAGTCTAAAGAAGTTAAGATGATGGATATTACAGAATAATATGAAAGAAGTTATATTAATTAATAACAGCACCAAGCGATTTTAGGTCATTAAAATATCCAGGATAACTTTTACTTACACATTCATAGTCATCAATTTCAATGTCAAACATAGTTGATAATAAACTTAAAGACATTGCTATTCTATGGTCATTATGAGCATAAAGAGTTGTATTTGGCTTATGCAACTCTTTTTTATTAATTATAATTTCGTTGTCATATACAATAATATCTGCACCACATTTTTTAAGTTCATTTGCAATAGCATTTCCTCTATCACTTTCTTTAATTTTTAATCTTTCAGTATTTATAAATCTTGCACCATGTTTAAGACAAGCAAATGTTATAAGTATAGGACCTAAATCAATGCAATTTGAAATATCTATTGTAGCATTTTCTTTATTTAAAGTTTCAAAATGAGTTTTATATATTTTGTCTGCTTGAAGTGACGATGGATTTAGACCATTTAAAACTATCTCATTACCAAAGTAATTAAATGCATCTATAAATGCCGCATTTGAATAATCACCTTCTATAGAATGGTCTTTTGCAATATATTTTTGATTACCGCTTATTTTGAAGAATATATTTTGATTTTCAACTAAATTCTTATTAATATTTGTGTCAATTTTTATTCCATATTTTTTTAAAACATCAATTGTCATAAGTACATAATTTTTGCTTTCAAGTTCAGTTGTGAGTATTATTTCGCTATTGCCATCAAGAAGTGGAAGAGCATAAAGTAGTCCTGAAATATATTGTGAACTTATATTACCTGCAAGTTCGTATTTACCATTATTTATCAAGCCATTAGTTTTAATACTATATTTATCTTTATAAAATCGCACATATTTAAATATTTCCTCGTATATGTTTATTCCTCTTTCTATAAGCCTATCACTTCCAATAAAAGTAGTCTTTTCATATTTTTGAATTGCTATTGGTAAAAAAATCCTAAGAGTTGTCCCAGATTCTTTACAATCAAAAGTAGGTTCAAAGTTTTTTACATTTTCATGTGAGAATCTTACAAGATGTTTTTCATACTCTCTATAATGTTTTTTGCCATAAGCATAGATACAGTCAAGAGTAGCAATTATATCATTACTAAAATCTATATTTGAGATAATACTTGAATTATCTGATAGAGCAGAAGCAAATAAATACCTATGCGCAAAACTTTTGCTAGGTCGTGTTGTAAGTTTACCTTTTAGTTTACTTTTAAATAATTTAATACTCATAATTTATTTATTATATCGTTTATTCTAACATCAAAATCTGTGTCACCATTTATTTCGTAGTCACAGGTTGATTTATATAAAGGTAGTCTTTCATTAAACTTTTTTGTAAGAGATTCTATATCACTTGTAAGTGGTCTATCGCTTGATGGCTTTAAATTTTCAAGTGAACGATTGATAAAAAATACTATTCCATTTGATTTTAAGTTAGTTATATTTTCATCTTTAAGTATAGAACCTCCACCTGTAGATATAACCAAATGATTTTTAGTTGATACTTCTTTAATCACATCAGATTCTATATCTCTAAATTTTTCTTCACCATATTCATTTATAAAATTAGAAATTTTACAATTTATTTTTGTTTCAATTAATGAATCAGTGTCTATAAATTCATATCCATACCGTTTGCTTATCATTTTGCCAAGTGTAGTTTTGCCACAGGTCGGCATACCAGTTAAAACAATATTTATTTTATTAGAAAGGCATTTATTATATATTTTATCACATTCACTTATTATAAATTTAGTTTTATCGTTTGATAAATCTAAAAATTGTTCAATTAAATTGTTATCCTTACCAAAATTATTATTGAAGAATAATTGACTTGCAAAATAAGCCTGTGCTACTAACATATATAAACCAGATACACTCTTTTTCTTAAACTTTTCAGACTCAATTAAAAGTTTGGTTTTTAGAGGATTATAAACTACATCTAAGACGTATTCTATATTATTAAATTTATTTAAATCTATAAGAAGTGAGTCATCAGCATGTGGATACATACCATTAGAAGTAGTATTTACTATTATATTGATATTATCATATAATTCTTCTAAATTATTATAAAGCACATCACCTTTTATTTTTGAATTTTTTCTATATGCCTTATATATATTTTTTGCCTTACATTTTTTTATCGCATAGTGGACAGTATTTGATGTAGCACCTGTACCTAAAATTAAGACATTGGTATTCTTTATATTTATGTCAAAATGTAAAAATGTTGCAAGTACGCCAAGTATATCTGTGTTATAACCTATAAGTTTTCCATTCCTATTTACTATAGTATTAACAGCATTGATATTTTTAGCATCCTCATCAATCATATCAAGATAAGGTATAACTTTTTGCTTATATGGTATGGTTACATTGATGCATTGAAAGTCTCTTTTATTCATAAAAATATCAAATTCATCATCTTTTAGTTCATGAATTTCATAATTGTAATTAGATATAAGAGAATGAATTTCTTTTGAAAAACTGTGTTTTAAAGGATATCCTATAAGCCCATATTGCATATAATCTCATTTAAAGTCCATTTTTTTATTTTATATGACCCTATTTTATCAACATATATTATTGAAATAGTATCACTATTTGATTTCTTATCGTGAGCCATAAGTTTTATTACTTTATTTTTATCAAATTTAAGTTTTGTTGGTAAGTTATATTTTGATAATATATCTTTAATTTCATTTTTTACTGTGTCTGATGAAAAATAAAGCATCCCAATTCCTACACATTCACCATGAAGGTATTTGAGATTTAAAGATTCTTCGATAGCATGACCTAAAGTGTGACCAAAATTTAAAACCTTCCTTAGATTTTTTTCTTTCAAATCTTTTTCAACAACTGATTTTTTAATTATAAGTGAATTATAGACTATGGTATCTGAATTTTTAAGTATATCTGGTATAGTCTTTAAAAAATTAAAGAATTTTTTATCAAATGTTACAGCCATTTTTATTGACTCAACTATGCCATTATTAAGTTGCCTTCTTGGCAATGATTTTAATGTATCAGTATCTATTAAAACTGCTTTAGGCTGATAAAAAGTTCCAACTATATTTTTAACACCCATATAATCTATAGCAGTCTTTCCTCCAATAGATGAATCAACTTGAGATAGAAGAGTAGTTGGAATATTGTAGAAATCTATTCCTCTCATATATGTACTTGAAGCAAATGCAGACATATCTCCAATAACACCACCGCCTATTGCAATTATAGCATCAGACCTATTAAAATTATGTTTTATAAGAGTTTGTAAAATTTTTTGATAGTTTGTGAAGTTTTTATTCTTTTCACCATGCTCAATAACTAATAAATAGCAGTCTTTGATTTTACTTTTAACTGTTTTTATATATTCAACTGGTATATTATCATCAGTAACAATAAGTATTTTTCTTTTTAAATTAAAATATTTATCTACATCTTTTAGTAGATTTTTTCCAACTGTAATGGTATAAGCATTATTTGGAATATTTATTTTTATACTGTTTTTATTTTTCATTTTAATTTAAATTTAAATTATATAGTTACCAACTATTTTTAATCTATCACAAAAAGTATTAAGTGCAATAAACATACTTTTTGCATCATTTGAGTCAATGTCTCCTTCTATCTCACAGAAGAAATAATATGACCACATAAGATCTTTCATTGGTCGACTTCTTAGATTTCTCATATTGAAGCCATGTGCACCTATTATGTCAAGACATTTTGCAAGAGCACCAGCAACATTTTTAACTGTAAATACAATGATGAAATTCTTTTTTGATGCACCTATATCTTTATAATTTGACATTACTCTTGAAAATGAAGCAAATCTTGTTGTATTTAGAGCAGAATTATTGATTTTTTCTTTTAATATTTTAAGACCATACACAGAAGCAGTTTCTTTACTTGCTATTACTGCCATAGTAGTATCCCCAGATTCTTTTAGTCTTTTTGCTGCAAAGGCAGTATTTACTTCTTCTATAGTTTTAAAATTATTATTTTCTATAAACTTCGAGCATTGTGCAAGTGCTTGTGGGTGTGACACTATGATTTTAATATTTTCAAAATTGGTATTATCATTTACCATTAGATTATGTTCGATTTCTAAATTATACATTCTATTTATGTATAGTGAGCCAGAAAATATTAAATCCATAACTTCTCCAACATCACCAGCAAAAGAATTTTCAATAGGAAGGACTGCTCTATCGCTAGTCCCATTTTCTACAGACTTAAATGCTTGAGTAAAATTGCTATTTGATACTAATTCACAGTTTGGAAACATTCTACTTGCTGCTATATAGCCATAAGCACCTTCTATACCACTATAAGATATTTTTAGACCATGTAAAAGACTTCTTTGATATTCTTTTGATGTATTTAATAATGCTTTGATATAATTAATAAAATATGGTTGCAAATCATTATCTTCAACAAATTTTAGATTATTATTTATGACCGCTTCCTCTCTATTTGAATCAAGAATAGGCATGGAATTTGCTTTTTTGTATTCTGCGACATCTTTACATAGATTCATTCTTTCTACAAAAAGTTTGGTCATTTTTTCGTCAATAGTATTTATTTTTTCTCTTACTTCATTTAAATCTTTCATATTTGCTCCTATTTATAAAAATTGTATAAATTTTTAAATTGTGGTAATGAGTTAATTATCTGTGTTTCACTTACACAATAGGCTATCCTTACATATCCTTTAATTCCAAAACTTTCACTTGGTACCAGTAATAGGTTATATTCAAGTGCTTTTTTTGAAAACTCTTTGTCATCTGTGCATAGTGCTTTTACAAATAAGTAAAATGCACCGTCTGGTTCTATAACTTCATAACCTATTTTAGTTAGTTCATCTGAAAATAGTTTTGCATTTTTTTTATAAATACTTATGTCAGATGTGATTCCTAAGATGTGAGGAATTAGTTGTTGAAAAAGTGTGGGAGCACATACATAACCTTGAGATCTGCCAGCACCACATATTGCCATATATATATCATTTGCATTTTCTGCATTTTGATTTACAAGAATGTATCCAATTCTTTCACCAGGAATTGATATTGATTTTGAGAATGAATAAGTAATAATTGAATTGTCATAGTAATTTGTTATAAAAGGATATTTTTTATCTACATATATAAGTTCTCTATACGGTTCATCTGAAATTAAATATATAGGGTGTTTATATTCTTTTTCTTTATCTTTAAGTATTTTACATATATCTTTAATTACATTTTCTGTATATAATACACCAGTTGGGTTATTTGGAGAATTGATTATAACTACACTTGTATTTTCATTGATCTTATTTTCAAAATCATTTAAGTCTGGATAAAATGTATTATAGTCTGGGAGTACTTTTATAGTAGTAGCATTTGCATTTTTTATAAATACTAAATATTCTGGAAAATATGGTGCAAATACTATTACTTCATCTTTACTTTTTCCAGTAGTAAGTGCTTTTAAAGAAATTGATAGGGCAGAAGCAGCACCAGTAGTTAAGTATATTAGTTCCCCTAAAGTATCTGCCGAATAAGTTGTATTTAAATATTCTGAGATTGAATTCCTCACATCTATATCACCCCCGGCAGAAGAGTACCCATGAAGCTGATTAGAATTTAAAGGCTTGTATGAATCAATTTTATTATAGTTTTCGTTGCAATCTTTAGAATTGGCAATACTTAATAAATCTATTAGAGTGTCATTTACTTTTTTTGGGCAAGGAATACTTGGGTTTCCTATAGAAAAATCAAAAACCTTGTCAACGCCATATTTTTCTTTTAGTAGTTTACCTTGTTCAAAAAGTTCTCTAATAGCAGAACTTTTTTTACCAAGTTTTTCCATATCAATATTTATCATATAAATATTATAATTGATTTTTTTTAAAAATTCTACTAAAATATGTATAATACTTATAATGGGTATAAAATATATAATTATATTTGGAGGGTAAATATGGGATTATCAGATTTGTTATCAAAGGTAAAGGAATTATCAGAAGATGAGACAGTTAAGTCTGCAGTAAAAAAGGTATCCAGTAATAAAAAAGTGCAGGAAATGGTATCAAAGGCTAAAAAGACTGTAGGTAAAGCAAAGGTGGCAACTAAGATTTCAAAAGTAGCAAAATCCATGGGAATTGATTTGGCATCTGTATTGTCATTTGCAATGAAAAATCAAGATGTGATAAATGTACTTGGAAAACTTGGATTAAAGAAGAAAGAAGACCCAACATCATCAGCAGTTCAAAAATTGGTTGGTAGTCTTAAGACAGCAATCAATAAATCATCAGGTGTAAAAGTAGATGACAATTCGTTTGGAACAATTATAAATAAACTTTTGGGTAATGCAGTAGTAAAGAACAAAGTTGAAGAAACAGCAGGTAGCGGAGTTGTTACATTTATAAAAAAAGCTGTAAAAGAGTATATTTCTTAATTAGTGAAATAAAAATTTATATATAAAAAATAAGGAGATATATTCTCCTTATTTCAGAGTGTAGACAAAGTCAAAAAAATAGGATTAT
>CADCOW010000250.1 GCA_902803205.1 uncultured Eubacteriales bacterium
CACTTGGTTCCATTCTGGTTACGATACGGTTGAGGGAAACACCCGTTCCCATCCCGAACACGACGGTTAAGCCTCACTCGGCCGACAATTCTACGCTGGTAACGGCGTGGTAAGATAGGTGGTAGCCAGTTTTTTTTGCTTAAAATTTAAGTAATTGCAACCATAGATAATATATGTTATAATTATAAGGCACTATGGTTATTAAAGAAAAAAAGCAAAAAAACTACTATTTATATACATTATTACTAAGTTTAGTAGTTATTTTTATTGGAATACTTATAATGTCAAAAAAGCAAGACCTTGATTTTGATGAAGTGGGCAGTTTTGGGCTTGCAAATAATACATATCAACTTGATATAGAAGATTATAAAATTTATACTGGTGAGGAACTTTTACTGAAATATGCATCTGTCAAAGATGGCGAAAGATTTAATATAAAAAATGTTTTCTTTAACCAAATGATGGACACTCATCCACCTATATATTATCTTATATTGAATTTTGTTTGCTCACTAAGGCAAGATTCGTTTTCAATGTGGTATGGTCTTATTATAAATTTACTCTTGATGGTAATTCTTTTTTGGGAAATGAGATATTTTTTTGACTTAGTTATTGAAGACAAAAATATGTCTATAATTTTAAGCCTAATATCATTTTTCACTTACGGCTTTATAAATGAACTTGTATTTATAAGAATGTATGTACTTCTTTCAGTTATAAGTCTATCATTAGCAATTCTAATAATAAATGCAATTAAAAATAATTTGTCTTTAAATCTTAGATTTTTAATTGAATTCTTTATTTTATGTGTTTTAGGGATACTTACCCAATATCATTTTGCAGTATTTGCTTTTTATTTTTCAGTAGTATTCGCAATTTATTTAATTCAAAAAAAAGAAATAAAGTTTTTATTCTTGACAATATTATCAGGTATATTGGCTATTGTAGTTTCATTATTTATTTTCCCAAGTATCATAAGTCACATATTTGGCAACAACTCTCTTCATGCTATAAATTCTAATCAAGTAGAGTCATTATTAGTTAAGTGTTATGAGATACTACTTACGATAAAAAGAGCATTTTTTGGAAATGCGATATATATATATTTTGTAGTTTTAATTATATTGGTAATTAGTGTTATAGTTAAATCTTCTAAAACTATAAATTTAAATAAAATTAATAACAAAGATGTTTCATATAATAAATTAAATAATCAAAGTTTTATAAAATCATGTATAGTAAAGAATCATTGGTATTTTATAATTCTACTCAGTGTAATTTACTACTATATTGTTATCTCACTTACAGTTAAGTTTACCTTTGCTCGCTATCTATATAATATCTATCCACTTATTATAGTAGCAATATTGTCACCAATATATTTATTATTTAAATTGGTTAAGCCAAATTTAAAATATTTAACTATAATTATGGTTTTATTACTTGCCATTGGTTCGCGATATAAAGAAGAACCTTTTTCATTAAATATTAAAACCAAAGAGTTTAATAAATTTCTTTATGAAAATAAAGATATAAAAATTTTTTCTCTATATAGGACAGTTGATAAAAATGGCAGAGAAAATACTATAGATACTTCACTTTGGAAACTTCAAAGACCAGTATATACATTTAGAGATATGGAAAAAATCACATTTGTTGATATGAGCAAAAATAGTGAAGTATTGTATTTTAAAACTGACCAGCTTGCAAATGATGACAAATTATTCTTACTTATATATAGTGGAGAGAATGATGATGAAGTAATAGGCGCTATAATGCAAAACAATGACTATACAAATGTCAATAAAATTATAGAAAATACTTATTACCATATGTATATGCTTACTCGCTAATAATAAAAAAATTTAAATTTGGGGACGGGGTATATTATTTGAAATTTGGGGACACCCTTATAATTATATGGAAAAAGTCACAAACAAAATAAAATCACTTAGTTCTGCACCACTTATTCTACTCTGCTATTCAATAGTATTAAAATTTTTTATGTCTATGTATTCTATTCGTTTTAGTGAAGTATATACGGATAATGATGGCTCAATTTACTATATTATAGGAAAAGCAATAATGCACGGAAAAGTTTTATATAAGGACATTTTTGATCACAAAACCCCATATGTATTTTTTGCAAATGCAGTGGCATCTTTATTGGAAAAAAATCATTTTGGCTTATTTATCTTAGAAATTATAATTTTATTCGTTACACTTTTATATGTATATAAATTTGCAAATTTTTTTACAACAGAATTTAGAAGTTTATTATGTGCCTTTTCTCTTGGAATTATTTTAAATATTCCACAAATAACTTTTTCATATAGTAGGACAGAAGAGTATGCTATAGCATTTATGATGGTAGCACTTTATTTATTTACAAAACATTATTTTATATGTGAAGGCGAAAAAGATAATATAGACAAAAACGAAAAAATAGATGTGATTTTGCCTATGCTATTTATTGGCATTCTTTCAGGGCTAACATTTATGACTAATATTCGTGCGATTATATTATTTGTTCCATTTGCAATTTCATTACTTGTAAAATGTATAAGAGAAAAGAAATATTTTTACATACTAAAACTTTTTATATCTGGAATAATTGGAGTTATAATTTCTATTATTCCTTATATAATATATATGTGTATTACTGATAGTATAAAAGATGCATATTATGCAATCATTACATTTAATTTTAATTATTTAAATTCTGCATTAAATGATAAACAAGATTTTGCAACTACTATTTTACAGTTTTTAAAGGAGCAATTTATAGTATATATAGTAACTTTAGTTTCTTTTATTGCTTTAATTAAATTAAAGTTTGATAAGTATTTGAAATTTGCTGTGATATCTTCATTTATTATTGCAATTATCTATATAACTTTTTCAAAAAGACCATATCCATATTACCTTGTAATTTTTACTCCATATTTTTTGTCATTATACTTTTTAATTTTAAATATATTTGATAAATATCAATTATCAAAGAAGAATATTGAGACAAAAAATCATTTATTATCTCAAAATATAAAAATTTTTTTATACTTTATGCTGTTTATTGCATTTGGAATATTGATAAGTTATAAGGGACTTGACAATCGCTATAAAAATAATCTTTTGAGGTCAAGCAGGATAAACAGTGTAATTGATAGTAAATTTAAAAATAAATCAGATGTGAAAGTACTGTCATATGGTTTTTTCCCTGAAGTATATGTATTTACTCACACCATACCAAAGTATAAATATTTTATGATACCAAATGTTGCTTACAAAATTGATAAAACACCTTATGATGCTCAATATAATTACATAATATCCCTTGACCCAGACCTCATAGTATATAAAAGTAAAGGTTTTTATGACAATTACCCTGAAATGAAGAATAATCAAATTAATTTCATTTTAAGTAGCGAATACAACTTAGAAGATATAATAAAAACAAATGAATATGATGGTGATATATATATATTCGCAAAGAAGTAATAAAATTTTGCTTTTTTGTTAAATTGTGTTATAATAAGAATGGGTTACTTTGTAATAAAAGGAGAGAGAGATGGCTAATAAAAATAGAATTCAAGAAGCACTTGGTGAAGCGAGAGAAAATTTAATATTAGGAAAGTATAATGATGCTATGATGCTTATGGCTCAGATTACTATGGATGTGATTGAGCATATAACTGATGAAGCACTTATAGTGTCAAAAGGTTATGAAGAAGATTTAAAAACTTTAAATGCAAATGGCATAATTGCAGATGATACTGCACATAATTTTGAGACATTGATTATAAGTGGAGTTCAAGCTCATAGTGGTGTAGATATTCCTAAAGAACACGCTGAACAAGCACTTCAAGTTTTAACAAATGAGTTAGATATAATTTTTAAAAATGAAGATATAAATTCTGAACTTACAGATAATCTTGAAGAAAAATCAATGTTTGATGCAAATGCAAAAGAAGGAACAGTATTTGAGTATGATGAAAACGATGAAAATGCTGAGCCATATCCAGGCGACTTCAGTAAAGATATGACTACTGAAGGTTCAACTCCAGCATTTATGCAAAAAGACCCATCAGATTTTAGAACTCGTGAAAGAATAAGAGCTCAAATGCTTGAGAACGAAGCTGGAAAAAAGAATCGGAAAAGTAAATCAAAACTTATAGCTATTATCATTCCAATTGTTTTAGTTATTTTGTTGATATTTGCAGTGCGAGCAGCAATATCTGTGATAAGTGGTGGAAGAAGCAATAAACAAGTTGAAACAACTACCACAGAAATTGAGACATCTACTATAGAAACAACTGAACCTGTTGAGACAGAACCACCTGCACCAGTAGAAGCTGGATATTATCGTGTGACTGGAGATCTTGTAAAGGTAAGAGATGTACCATCTACTGAAAGTTCAAAAGTTCTTGCAACTGTAAATAAAGATGCTACAGTTATGGTTAAACAATTCTATAATAATGATTGGGCACTCATATCATATGAAGGAAAAGATGCTTACATTTCAAGAAAGTATATTAAGAAAGCAGAAGATTTAAATGCAATAACAAGAGAGGATTAAAATGCAATATATTAATGAATTAAAAGATGGTGATGAGTTAAATTCAATTTATCATGTAAAGACAAAATCTCAAGCTACAGCAAAAACTGGAAAGGAATATTTCAATGTAGGACTTTCTGATAGGACAGGAGTTATTGATGGTAGGATATGGGATGTGAATGCACCTGGAATTGAAGAATTTAAAGCAGGAGATTTTGTAGAAGTTGAGGCAGATGTAATATCATATAACAATCAACTTCAACTTAAAATCTATAGAGTAAGAGTTGCAGATAAGTCAGAAGTAAATAGTGAAGATTATTTTGCTAAATCAAAATATGATAAAGAAAAAATGGCAAAAGAACTCGATGCATTTATAGATGAAGTAAAAAATACCAATTTCAAAAAATTATTAAAATCATTTTTTATAGATGATAAAAAGTTTCGTGAAAAATTTTTAAATCATCAGGGAGCGAAAACAGTTCACCATTCTTTCGTGAGTGGTTTGCTTGAGCATACCTTATCTACTACAAGACTTTCAAAGGCGATAGCGAAAAATTATGATGATATAAGCCTTGATTTGGTTATAACAACTGCACTTTTACATGATATAGCAAAACTTGATGAAATATCATATTACCCAGATAATGAATATACTGATGAAGGTTATCTTATAGGTCATATTGTTATGGGCTATGGCATAATTAAAAATAGGATTAATGAGCTTGGTGGTTTTTCAAAAGTTGAAGAAGATGAATTACTACATTGTATACTTGCTCACCATGGCACTCCAGAATTTGGTTCACCAAAACAACCAATGCTTATGGAAGCATATGTTGTATCACAAGCTGATAATACTGATGCAAAACTTGAAATTATGAGAGAAAGTATAGCAAATGCTAAAGTTACTAATAAAATGGATGCAAATGGGTTTGTATCGAATAATTTTATGAGTACAAAATTTAGAGAGTCAAAATTATAGAAAAAAAAATATGATTTATTAGATCTTTTATAATAGGTCGTTTAAATTAGTGATAAGTTTTATTTCAGGAAAATTAAGAGAAGTTTTATCAGATAAAATCATTGTTGAAACCAGCGGAATTGGTTTTGGCATATATTTTCCTGCTTCTAATTTTGCAAATCTTCCAGAACTTGATGATGAGATAAAAGTTTTTACTTATATGCATGTAAAAGAAGAAGAAATGAGTTTATATGGTTTCCTTACAAGAGAAGATAGAGAAATGTTTTTAAAACTTTTAACTGTAAATGGCGTAGGACCAAAAGGAGCACTAAACATAATCTCAAATCTTGGGTTTTCAACTCTTATGAAAGCAATAGCAAATGAGGATAGCAAACTAATATCAAGTGTATCAGGTATTGGTGCAAAGACTGCAAGTAAGATATGTATTGAACTTGGTGATAAGATTCGAAAAATGAATTTTGAAGGTAAGATAGATATTATAAAACAAAATAATACTGAGACACAAAAATTAAATGCAATTAAAGATGAAGTAGTTGAGGCAATGGTAAAACTTGGTTTCAAAGAAGCAAGAGCTCGTGAGATTTTAAATTCATTAACGATAACTGGCACAGAAACAACAAGTGAAATATTAAAACTTGCACTTAAAAATAATTAATTATGGCAAAAAAGAAAATTTTAAATGTAAATACAACGAGTGATGATAGAAAGGACGATGCAATGCTTCGTCCTCATATTTTAGATGAGTATATAGGACAAGAAAAATTAAAAGAGCAGCTAAAAATTTATATTAGTGCAGCAAAAAATAGAAAAGATACTCTTGACCATTGCTTATTTTATGGTCCACCAGGACTTGGCAAAACAACTCTTGCATATATAATTGCAAATGAGATGAATGTAAATATAAAAACTGCAAGTGGACCAACATTTGAAAAACCTGCTGACATAGCATCTATTCTTTCAAATCTTGAAGAAGGAGATGTACTTTTTATAGATGAGATACATAGGATTAATTCTGCAGTTGAAGAAGTTTTATATTCTGCTATGGAAGATTTTTATATTGATATAGTTCTTGGGAGTGAAGGTACAGCACATTCTATAAGACTTGACCTTCCACATTTTACATTGGTAGGGGCTACAACTATGCCAGGACTTTTGTCTGCACCGCTTAGAGATAGATTTGGTATAATCTCAAAACTTGAATATTATGAAGATAGTGAACTGGAACAAATTGCAAATAGAACTGCGAGAGTTTTAAATATCAAAATTGACAAAGAAGGTGCAAAAGAAGTTGGTATGCGTTCTCGTGGTACTCCAAGAATAGCAAATCGTCTAATTAAAAGAATAAGAGATTTTGCAGAAGTAAAATATGATGGAGTTATAACAAAAAAAGTTGCAGATGAAACTTTAGATGTTCTTGACATAGACAAACTTGGTCTTGATGAAAATGATAGAAAATATTTACAGGTTCTTATAAATAATTCAAATGGCAAAGGTGTAGGTATAGAGACACTTGCTGTAACTCTTGGTGAAGATGCAGGAACTATAGAAGAGGTCTATGAACCATTTTTAATTATGAAAGGACTTATAAAAAGAACAAAACAAGGACGCATCGCGACAGAAATTGCCTACAAGCACCTTGACATCCCATTCCAAACTTCCTACTTGGGATAATAATTGTAATTAATTATATCATTAAACATATCCAATAGACATCTCACACCGAAAATAGGTCGCAAAAACAAGATTTTTTATGCGAGCCTTGTCTTGATTTTTGCAAGAGTTTTGCAAACTCGCTTCGCTCAAACAGTGCTAAAACTCTAAGCA
>CADCOW010000251.1 GCA_902803205.1 uncultured Eubacteriales bacterium
AACCTAAATTTATACAAGCTCATACTATAAAAGGTAAAGGTATTAGTTTTATGGAAAATAATGTAGGTTGGCATGGCAAAGCACCAAGCGATGAGGAATTTGATCTTGCTATGAAAGAATTAGCATAGGAGGGTATTATGGGAAAAGCAATTAGATTAGCCTATGGAGAAGCTGTAACAAAATTAGGCCATAAAAATGATAAAGTGTTAGTTCTTGATGCAGATCTTTCAGGTGCTACACAGACTAAATTGTTTAAAAAGGAGTTCCCAGATAGATTTTATAATGTAGGTATAGCAGAAGAAAATCTTATGGGAATTGCAGCAGGACTTGCATATCAAGGATATATTCCTTTTGCTTCTACATTTGCAGTTTTTGGTACTGGTCGTGCATTTGAGATAGTTAGAAATCAAATTGCATATGTAAATTTAAATGTTAAATTAGCTCTTACTCATAGTGGAATATCAGTAGGTGAAGATGGTGGAAGCCATCAATCTATAGAAGATATAGCACTTATGCGTGCTCTCCCAAATATGACAGTTTTAGTTCCTTGTGATGCCATTGAGACAGAAAAAGCAGTTAATGCAGCAGCTTCACATATTGGACCGGTTTACCTTAGACTTGCAAGACCTGCAGTAGAGGACATAACAAAGATAGATGATAAGTTTGAAATTGGTAAGGCATTAACTTTAGTAGATGGTAATGATGCTTGTATAATAGCTTGTGGACTTATGGTTAGTCATGCACTTGAAGCTGCCAAAGAATTAAAAGCAAGTGGGATAGATACTGCAGTAGTAAATATGCATACAATAAAACCATTAGATAAAGAAACAGTGTTAAAATTTAATAGTAAATGTAAAGTAATAGTATCTGCTGAAGAACATTCTATAATCGGTGGTCTTGGATCAGCTATAGCTGAAGTTATTGCAGGAACCAGAGGATCAAAATTTGCTATGGTTGGAGTAGAAGATAAATTTGGACATTCTGGAAGCCCAGATAAACTTTTTGAAGAATATGGTTTAACAAAAGAGAATATCATTAAGAAAGTAAAGGATAATATATAATGAAAGTTAGAACCCGTTTTGCACCATCACCAACAGGATATATGCATATAGGAAATTTAAGGACAGCACTTTATGCATATCTTATTGCTAAACATGATAATGGAGATTTTTTACTTCGTATAGAAGATACAGATAAGAGTCGTGAAGTAGAAGGTGCTATAGATATAATTTATAATTCACTTAAGCTTGCTGGACTTATGCATGATGAAGGACCAGATATAGGTGGACCAGTTGGTCCATATGTTCAAAGTGAAAGAGTTAAGTCTGGTATATATATGGAATATGCAAAAAAACTTGTTGAAAAAGGCGAGGCATATTATTGTTTTTGTGATGAAGAAAGGCTTTCAAAACTTAAAAAAAATGTAAATGGCGAAGAAGTTTCTTTTTATGATAAACATTGTCTAAGTTTAAGTAAAGAAGAAATTGAAGAAAACCTAAAACTTGGGAAACCATTTGTTATTCGCCAAAATAATCCTACCACTGGAACTACAACATTTAATGATGATTTGTATGGTGATATAACTGTAGATAATTCTGAACTTGATGATATGATTTTAATTAAGTCTGATGGTTATCCAACTTATAATTTTGCAAATGTTGTTGATGACCATCTTATGAATATAACACATGTGGTTCGTGGTAATGAATATTTATCATCTGCACCAAAGTATAATAGGCTTTATGATGCATTTGGTTGGGATATACCAAAATATATTCATTGCCCACCAATAACAGATGAGAACCATCATAAACTTTCAAAGAGACATGGCGCTGCAAGTTTTGAAGATATGATTAATCTTGGGCTTCTTCCTGAATGTATATTAAATTTTGTAGCACTTCTTGGATGGAGTCCAGCTTCAAATGAAGAAATATTTGACTTAAAAAAAATGATTGAGCTTTTTGATTATAAAAGAATTTCAAAGAGTCCAGCAGTCCTTGATATGACAAAACTCAAATGGATGAATGGGAAATATATAGAAGCAATGTCAGATGAAAAATATCTTGAGATGGCACTTCCTTATGTTGAGAAGACAGTGACAAAAAATTATGATAAAAAGAAAATTGCAATCTGTGTAAAAACTCGTATAGAAGTTTTCCCAGATATACCAGAAAAGATTAGCTTTTTTAATGAAGTCACACCTAATTATGATAAAAAATTATATGTAAATGAAAAAAATAAACTCACAAGAGATGACAGCATAAATATATTAAATGAAGTTTTACATATATTAGAAGGTATAGATGACTTTAGTAATGATAATTTATTTGCAATACTAAAAGAGTTTGGGAAATCAAAAGATTTAAAAGTAGGTAAACTTATGTGGCCAATAAGGATTGCACTTTCTGGGCTTGAAAATACACCAGCAGGAGCTACTGAAATTGCAAGTATCATAGGGAAAGAAGAAACAATAAATAGGATTAAAAAAGCACTTGAATATATAAGATAATGTTGTATTGAAAATTATATAAGTTAGAATAAAAATTAAAAAAATAAGAAATATAATTTTTACTTGACATTTTACCTGATTTTTAGTAGAATACATATGTTAAAAGAAGATGTCCACATCTCACCAGGGAGCGAAAGCGACTTAGGTTAATAATATATTTATTATGGTGGTCATCTTTATGTCCACTATTTTTTTGCCTATATGGCACATTTGAAAGGAAAGGTGAGTTTTATAAACGAAAAAGACATACAAATTAATGATAGGATTAGAGATCCTGAAGTAAGAGTGATTGGACCAACAGGTGAACAACTTGGTATTATGTCAAGTAGAGAGGCATATAATAAAGCTGCTGAGATGGAACTTGATTTAGTGAAAATTTCACCAAATGCAAATCCACCAGTTTGTAAGATTATTGATTTTGGAAAATACCGCTATACACTCATGAAAAAAGAAAAAGAAGCGAAAAGAAATCAAAAACAAGTTGAACTAAAAGAGATTAGAATGACACCTAATATTGATACAAATGATTTAAATACAAAGATAAATGCTGGTAGAAAATTTTTGACCAGTGGACATAAATTAAAGGTAACATTAAGATTTAGAGGCAGAGAAATGGCTCATATGAAAGAATCTGAACATGTACTTACAGATTTTGCAAATGAATTAACTGATTGTTCAAGTGTTGAAAAACCTGCAAAAGCTGAAGGCAGAAATATGAGTATAGTTCTCACACCTAAAAAGTAATTGGGAGGCAAATATGAAAAATTACAAAATGAAAACAAGTAAGTCTGCTGCTAAGAGATTTAAGAAAACTGG
>CADCOW010000252.1 GCA_902803205.1 uncultured Eubacteriales bacterium
GATGACGAACTAATGGTTATGTTCACAAGTGAGGAAACAAATATGTATAAGTATGGAACTAATGTGCATATGAGCCTAAGTGAAAACTTAACATCAAAGGTAGCAAGTGCATTTAAGAAGGTGCACAAGAAGAAATATGATACATTATCAGTTGGTAAAGCTAAAGAATTTATAGATAACTATCTGATAGAACTTATGGAAGGTATAGTATATGGTATGACAGGAACACTAGATTTAAAAAATGTATTTAGTGGAGAAACAAATGAGGACATACAAGAATTGGCTAATCACTGGAAACTAATGTATGAAACCACACCAAACAATGAATATTATGAAGAATATAACAACATATGTAAGTTAAGACTACGTGGAGTAAAATTAGATAGCTTTGAAGATTATGTAGCTTATCTTACAGGAGCAAATGTAGCTGGAATTACAGCTAATACACCACCAAGTAATCCACCAAATAGTTCTGATAGCAAGTATAATGGTAATTTTATAGATTGTGTAGAAAAATTAGCAAAACTATATATAAACCATGTCAGCACATATATGAAAACTTTTAAAACTACAAGTGAAGATATAAATAGTCATTATTCTACAAATAGAGCATATGAGTATTTAACTGATAATGGTGTGACTATAGGTACATATAATAGTGACAATAAAGGATTTTCTGTAACGGCTCCAAGTAGTCATGGAAATAATATATATGCAGAAAGTAGTTGGATGCACTATGTTTATGATGAAAATAGCGATGGTGCAGGAATGATTGGCAATTGGCATGTTAGAGATGATTGCTCAGGGTTTGTAAAAGCAGCAATAAAATTGGCAGGGAAAGAATTTACTGGATTTAAAACAGATTTAATAAATGGTTATGATAAATCATTAGCACCAAATCTAAGTCTTTCAGGATATGATTTATATCAGTATTCTAATGGTGTATGGTGTAAAATTAGTTTTTCATCATTAGATAGTAGTTCTATAATAGTTGAACCAGCTTTACAAGAAGGAGAAGTAATGGGTCTTGATTTCTTAAAACCAGGTGACATTCTTGTAACAAGTGGGCATGCAGAGATATTTGTAGGGAACAATTATAATAAAGTATTGGATGGAGTTGAAGACAGAAATAATCAAAAAAAAGATTATATCTGGACCGATTCAGATGTCGCACATACAGATACAACACTTGGTTATACTAATAAAGGAACAGCTGAAAATCCAATATATGTAAAAGAAGGCACCTTTGCATGGGGCAATGTCATAGATGAGTTCCCAACAGAAACAAAGGACGGTAATAGACATTACTTCTACTACGATAGTGGAGCAAATTGTTTTAGACATTGTGAGTGTGGGAATGGACCAGATAAGGATGATACTGTTCATTGGAATAATGGAAGGAGTGGCTGCAATTTCCATAGAAGAGAGTATACGGTTATTTGGAGGAAGAAATAATGGAAATTAAGATAAAGCATATATTGTTTGCGGCTCTTGCATTGACAATTGGAATTGTAAGTTTTGTAATAATAAAAATGAAAGTTGTCAAAAATGAAAACTTTGAAAGTATAGATGTGAATGCAGAAGAAACTACATATAGTGAATATGTTTATTATGGTCCTGATAGCTATACATCTTGGGAATTGGGATATGAAGTTGCAAAAAAGAATGGAGATTGGTCAAGGTTACCCTTAACAAGTGGGTTTAGAAAAAAATATAATGAAAGAGATGGTATACTTGGTAATTTAGAGTTTGATAAAATTGAATTAGCTCCATATGACAATATTACAGAGTATTCTGATAAATATTATTTTGTAAATAGAAATTGTTATTTTGTTATTTCAAGAGGCAAGGAAAAGATAGCATATATTTATAATTTAAAATATGATGGTAATTTGCTAAGTGATGTACTAATAAAAGATGTTTGTAATTTATCAAATGAATATGGTGAAGAACTTAATGTAAGTGGATATGCAATTACTAATAATAATTTTAAAGATTCAATGGATTTTTTGGCA
>CADCOW010000253.1 GCA_902803205.1 uncultured Eubacteriales bacterium
TGGTATTGGCAATCGTGATAATTGGACATTTGATCCATATGAGGGCTTTGAAGATGATAATCAAATAGGAGGTCGTGGAGTATCTGACCAACTTGGTGGTATAGTATCATCTGTTTATGGTGCAAAGATAATGAAGGATATGAACCTTATCCCTAATGATGTAAAGATAATGGTAGTTGGCACTGTTCAAGAAGAAGACTGTGATGGACTTTGCTGGCAATATATTATAAAGGAAGATAAGATAGTTCCAGAGTTTGTAGTATCAACTGAACCAACTGATGGAGGCATATATAGAGGACATCGTGGTCGTATGGAGATAAGAGTTGATGTTAAAGGAATATCATGTCATGGTTCTGCACCAGAAAGAGGTGATAATGCCATTTATAAAATGGCAGATATTCTTACAGAAGTAAGAGCCTTAAATGAAAATGATACAAGTGGAGAAATTAAAGGACTTGTTAAAATGCTTGACCCTAAATATAATAAAGATGCTGAAGCTGCAAATTTTCTTGGTAAAGGAACTATAACTGTATCACAAATTGGTTATACTTCACCAAGTAGATGTGCTGTAGCAGATGGTTGTTGGGTATCTCTTGATAGAAGAATGACTGCAGGAGAAACATTTGAGTCATGCCTTCAAGAGATTAGAGATTTACCTGCTTGTAAAAAATATGCTAAAGATGTTGTTGTATCTATGTATAATTATGATTCTCCATCATACACAGGACTTGTATATCCAATAGAATGTTATTTCCCAACTTGGTGGCTTACACCTGATCATCCACTTTGCAAATCTATGGTAGAGACATATAAAAATCTTTTTGGAACAGATAAAAGAATTGGAAGTAAAGATACTATAGAGATGAGAGAAAAAAGACCACTACTTGATAAGTGGACATTCTCTACAAATGGAGTAACTATAAAAGGTAGAAATGGGGTAGATTGTATAGGCTTTGGACCGGGAGCGGAAGCACAGGCTCATGCACCAAATGAAATTACTTGGAAACAAGATTTAGTAACTTGTGCTGCTATGTATGCAGCACTACCAACTACTCACGCTGAAAATGTAAAAAAATAATTAATTAGTATTATAATTAAAAGGAATGAATAATGTATACTATTAAGGATGTAGTTAAGAGTGTTATATTAGTAGTAATAATGTTTTTGATAGTTTCATGTAATAATATGACATCAAATACAAAAGTGAATAAAACAATATCAAATGAAGAAATGATAAATAATGAAAGTGAATATAAATTATCATTAGATAGTAGTGACTTTGTGTTATTAAGTGAAGTTATTCCAGATGCAATACTTGAGATACGATATTATTCAACTTATAATTTTGTAGGAGATAGAATTGATGGTTATGAAGAACCAATAGCACTTATCACAAAAGAAGCAGCAAAAAAATTAAAAGAAGTCAGTGATGAATTAGTAGAGAAAGGATATAGGATTAAAATATATGATGCTTATAGACCACAGAAAGCAGTGACACATTTTGCAAATTGGGCGCTTGATTTGAAAGATACAAAAATGAAAAAATATTTTTATCCGAATTTAAATAAAGATGTTTTATTTGATCAAGGCTACATAGATTATCATTCAGGTCATAGTAGAGGTAGCACTATAGACATTACCCTTTTTGATATGAATACAGAAAAAGAAGTTGATATGGGAGGAACTTTTGATTTCTTTGGAGAGGAAAGCCATCCAGATTATAAAGGAATAACAGAAGAGCAATATAATAATAGAATGATTTTGAGAAATGTGATGGTCAAACATGGATTTAAACCACTTGCAACTGAATGGTGGCATTTTACACTTGCTGATGAGCCATATTCTGACATATATTTTACATTTTCAAACAGTAAAAACTCGTTAAAATAGAGTTTGAAAGTAAATTGTTATAATATAAAAAATATTAAGGAGAATAAAATTATGGATTTCAACAAAGCAATTGAAGGATTAAGTAAATTAAATTTTAAAAATATGTATGAGGGAGATTTCTTTTTAACATGGGATAAAACAGATGATGAGATTAAAGCTGTATGGGAAGTTGCTGATGCGCTTCGTGCTTTAAGAGAGAGAAATATATCAACTAAAGTGTTTGACTCAGGACTTGGTATCTCTTTATTTAGAGATAATTCTACAAGAACAAGATTTTCATTTGCATCAGCTTGTAACCTTTTAGGACTTGAAGTTCAAGACCTTGATGAAGGAAAATCTCAAATTGCACACGGAGAGACAGTTCGTGAAACTGCAAATATGATTTCATTTATGGCTGATGTTATAGGTATAAGAGATGATATGTATATTGGTAAAGGCCACACATATCAAAAAGCTGTTGTTGATGCAGTCACTCAAGGACATAAGGATGGAGTGCTTGAACAAAAACCAACTCTTGTAAATCTTCAATGTGATATAGATCACCCAACTCAATGTATGGCTGATGCTCTTCATGTAATTCATGAATTCGGCGGCATAGAAAATCTTAAAGGTAAAAAGATTGCTATGACTTGGGCTTACAGCCCATCTTATGGCAAGCCACTTTCAGTTCCACAAGGTGTTATTGGTTTATTCACAAGACTTGGCATGGAAGTTTGTCTTGCTCACCCAGAAGGGTATGAAGTTATGCCAGAAGTTGAAGAAGTTGCTAAGAAGAATGCAGCTGCTACAGGTGGAAAGTTTACGAAAACAAATGATATGAAAGAAGCATTTAAAGATGCTGATATTGTATATCCAAAATCTTGGGCACCATTTAAGGCTATGGAAAAAAGAACAGACCTTTATGGTAAAGGTGACATGGATGGAATAAAAGCACTTGAAAAGGAACTACTTGCACAAAATGCAACTCATAAAGACTGGGCTTGTACAGAAGAAATGATGAAATTAACTAAAGGTGGAAAAGCACTTTATATGCATTGTCTTCCTGCAGATATAACTGGAGTATCATGTGAGATGGGCGAAGTTGATGCTTCGGTATTTGATAGATATAGAGACCCACTTTATAAAGAAGCAAGTTTTAAACCATATATAATTGCTTCTATGATTTTCCTTGCTAAATTTAAA
>CADCOW010000254.1 GCA_902803205.1 uncultured Eubacteriales bacterium
ATGGCATTCTCTTCATCTTAATAGTTTTCCTAAAGAAAAGCTTTACAGCACTTGACAAATCAAGTCCCAAATCCTCATAAACTTTGCCCGCTTCATTTTTTAATTTTTCATCAACCCTAAATTGAACTAAAGTATTTGTCATAAACACCTCCATAATAAGTATAACAATGGTGTAATCATTTGTCAACAAATGATTTTATGGCATTTTCCCCTGAGATTGATGCAAATGGTTTTACATCAAAAAAGTATGCAATAAAAATGGTGGGAGGGGCCCACCAATTATATGCTATTCTTTTTTCACATTCTCCTTGCCTATAATTATTTAAAAATATACACATTTGTTTTTTTACCTTTAAAACATTAAATGTAAGTCAATTATATTTGTATCTGTTACCAATGTATCTCAACTCTATCTTCAACATCATTATTTTTTTTATACCACATTTGCTTAGGCATATGATTTTCATCAATACTAATTTGATAATTATCTATATCTTTATAAAAAATAATACTTTTATTTTTATACACCATAAATCCATTTTCATCAAACATTGGTTTAGGCAATTTATCATTAATATGTACATTTATTATTTCATTGTCAAATAAAATGCTATATTTTTTAATATGCTTTGAATGCTCATATAATTCCAAATACAGCTTTTCATAATCTAAATTATGGTTATTAAAATAGTTTTTATAATCAATATTTATCTCTTCAAATTTATATCCGCCTATAATCATTATCAGCAAATAAAATGTATTGCTACGTAAATCTTTTAGAATATTTAGTTTTTCAATATTGTGCTTATGGAAATAACCATTCCTACATTCTTTAGAAAACTGTAACAATTGATGAAATAATTCTTCTTCGAGATTTTTATTAAAAAAATACTTATACAAATTTAAATGTAAAAAATATATTAACCCTCCCAAATTTAGTAATTTATCTTTATCTGATGATCTGATTTCTTTTCTTACTTTGCAATCATTTTTTCCATCATATTTTAATCCGTGTATTATTTTTGTATATTTCTCTTTATCACTTACATAATACTCATTGTTATGTGTTTTGGTATACATATCAAAAATAATAAATAACAATTGCTCAATGGACTTTAAATATCCACAAGCTACAACAGTAAAATCAAATCCAAAGTTGTCCAGTTTTATAGCACTCATATTAGATTCATTTATAATAGCATTATACAAATATTCTGAAGATATTAAACTTTGCGCACAGTCATTACAGCCTAGTAAACAATTAAACATTTTTTTATCTTTAATGCTATATTTTATATTTTTGACTTCTTCTTCATTCAAATCATAATCACAAGAATATTTGTTAATTGCATTATTATCGTCTATTTTTTTATACTTCATTATTATATTTTTATCATTTAACTTTCTATTTAGGTTATCCAAGATTTCATTTCTTGTTACATAATTAGTTTTATTTGACCAACTTGATATTACATGAAACCCCAAATAATTGTTTGCCCATTTCATCTTTTCTTTACACCTCAATATGTAATCATCAAAATGGTTTAATGAAAAGTATCTATTAAAAAAATCTTTAAATGTTATCTCTTGTATTGGAACACCTATGTCACAATCATCGTATTCAAAATTTTTAATTTTCTCATCAATTCTTATTATTTCAAATCGATGTATATCATAATATTTTATATATTTTTTTATGTTATCTATATCATGACTAATCTTATCATCAGCAAGTCTATACCCAATTTTACATTCATTTACGCAAACAATAAATGCTAATGGATATTTATTAGTAATACCTTGTGAATTATTTGCCTTATAAGAATTAGCATTTGGCCATAAATATTTTATCTTGTAAAGTTTAAATAATTCATGTATAGTACCTAACACTAGATTATCTCTTATATAAGTTTCCATTCTCTTTTCTAATGTTAACATATCATAAAAATTTTGATTAACTGGTTCAAATAACGAAAACTCCGTTTTTTCAAGTCCTATTTTATAAGTAAAGCAACTTACCATAAATTTTATATCATTTTCAAATTCATCAATTGACTGTTTCAATATTTCGGCTTCACCATTATATTGGCAAATAAAATCTTCACTGATGTAATGTACATTCATTCCATTATCTGTTTCAGATATTTGATTTTTAATTTTCTCGAATAGCTTAATCATACTTATAAAAAAAGATTAGCGATTGCTAATAGCAATCGCATAATCCTTTAGAGCATCAGTGCCATGCACTAACACTCTACATTTGGTTTCATCGTCTGTTGTTAAGACAAACAAAACGAAGCCAAGAGCTGTCACAAATTTCCAATCTAAAATGATTGACATATGCCACCTCCTTTCCAGCTAAAAAGCTGTTTTTAAAAATGGGTAGCATTGTGCAACTCTTATCATATTATACATAAGTATTTTATTATTGTCAATAAAATGCTTGGTTAGGATAGTGTCAAGTTACTATGAGTTAAAATAACAAAAAATAAATATTCATAATTGGCTTTTAGTAAACTTGCCCAAATGTTTAAGTATTTTACAACTAATAATTTAAAAATAATAAATTCATTAAAATCTATTCGCATTAATCTTAAATGAAGTTTTATAGCGTTCAAAATATATTCACGTATTGTTTTTGATCATTCGTGTTGCTAAAATCATTTGTGGTTTATTACGTCCTCTTTTTGTTGATTGTAAAAAAATAGTATTATAATTATTTAATATATCTTTACCTTTACCTGTATTTAGATACTCTTTAACCCATGTTTCAATTAGTATTAGACCTTCGTCAGAAGCATCAAAATTACATTCAAAATCACAACCCAAGCTAGTTAATACTGTGTCTCCTACAGCCTCACTATTTTCATCTACATTATCCGGCCATATATTTAATTCTATCTTGTTGCTATGTATCCAGAATTGCAAAGTTTTTCCAAGTTCTATGTCACTATTACCAATTATTAACATATCAAGCCATTCGTCAAATCTTTTTTTTGTTGTTTCAATATTTATACTATTTTTTTCTTTTAATTCACCAAATTTGTCAAATTTATTACCCTTTAAATTCAAACTACCAAGCAATAAGCAATATAACTCTAATGTTTTATTTCTTATTTCTTCTATTGTTTTTCGGTCATAAACATTATCCTTATGAAGATGGTCATTGCGGTAATTATTTTTAAAACTATTTAGTTCTTCTATTATAAAATCTTGAATATATTCTTCTACCTTCCAAGCTTCTTTATTTTTATTGAACTCCAAGCAATTTATTAGCGACCCAAGAGTAGTGTCAAACTCATCTTTATCTTTATTTTCAGTCGTAAAACCAACTCTTTTATGATCCTTATTATGTATTTCTAGTCCTTTATCCAACGATAATAAATTAATCTGATATAATAATTGTTCAATAGATTTTAAGTATCCTACTATAATAGCTGTTTGTTCTATCATATCCATATCTATAGCATCATATTGCTTATAGTACCACTCAGAACTTAAAAAGCTTTCAGAAAAATCATTACTCCCTAAAATATATAAGTAATTATCATTATCTAAGTAATTTCTAATAATTAAATCTCTTTGTTTTGCATTAATATTTTTATTGTCTAACTTATATATCTTTAATTCATCTTTACATCTATTTTTAAATTCTTGTAACATTTCACCACTACTAGGAAGTGTTACTGTAGCATACCCAATCATTTTGTTAACTCTTTTATTAAACTCTTTCAATTCTTTATAAAATGTTTCATATTCAGTTTCATCAAAAAATTGATTAAAAAATGCCCTTAATGTACCTCTTTTTATTTCTATATCATATTTTTTTTCGTAATATCTATCACCATTTTCAAATAAATTTTTAAGTGTATTATCTTGTCTTACTCCTGTTTCTGCTAGAGCAACAATCTTAATTTTATTAAATTTATTTAATGATTGGAGTTGATATCGTTTTTCTTTCTCTTCCATTACATTTAGCACATCCTCATGTAAGCTCCATGTAAAATAATATAATACTTGTTGATTATTCTCTGATCTATAAAACGATACGAAATTTTCTTCCTTGTAGCTTATTTTTTGTTTATTTAATATTTTTTCTATCATAATTACCATTTCTTCAAGGAATATTTTTTTACTAAA